>JAKJCH010000047.1:0-299 GCA_022706565.1 Bacillota bacterium
TCCTCCAAAATGGTCTTGCCGGTTTCAACCGCTCTCTTCAGACCGTTGGCAAATCCATAGACCTCCAAGCCCGCAAAGCCAACTTCCATCCTCTTGATAGCACCGGCGGCAGCCAGCAGGTTGGTCTGCTGGGTATTGCAATTGGATATGACATTCAGGTCCTTCCGGCCTTGTTTGATCATCTCCCGCCCGAAGGCGATGGAATCAGTACCTACCGGCAGGGCTCCGCCATGAGCGTACTGCATCCCGTCCCAGGTATATTTGGCAACTGCTTCCTGCATCGATATAAGCTTGTTACG
>JAKJCH010000047.1:309-10498 GCA_022706565.1 Bacillota bacterium
TTAATGTAAGGTTTTGGGCCTTGGCCAAACTGTGGTGGCAATGTATTATTACAATAGTGTCTTTTTTATGTTTTTCGACTGTTTGTTGCCGCAAGCAGTCTTTTTTTTCACCTCCTATTCCTCCCTCACAACACCAGCCTGGCCAGCAGCGGTCAGCTGCCGGTCAAGCCTTGTAATTTAATTGTATGGATCCTTATACTAACTATGCAGGGCTAATAGCTGGCTGGGATTTACCAACATTCTTTGCAGTCCCATCTGTTTGGGGGTAAACCCGAAGGCCAGCCCCATCAGCTGGGTAAAATATATAATGGGCAATCCGTATTTCCGGGCCCGGTCAACCTCGATGGCTTGTTGGCGGGTATCAAGGTTGGCCTGGCACATGGGGCAGGCTACCACCAGGGCCTGAGCCCCGGCTTGACGGGCGGCTTCTAGTATCTGTCCGCCCAAATCCACTACGATAGCGGTATCGGAGGCGGCAAAACCGCCGCCGCAGCATTCCGCCTTATGGGACCACTGCACCGTCTCTGCGCCCAAGGCCTGCAACAGGTTATCCAGGGCCATCGGCTGCTCGGGATCATCGAACTGGGCTATGGCCCGGGGTCGGGTGATAAGGCAGCCATAGTAAGCAGCCAGTTTCAGTCCCTTTAAGGGCTTTACCACGTTCTGTTTTATCTTATCCAGTCCCACCTCTTCTAGCATGACCTGCAAAAGGTGCGCTACCTGAACAGTCTCGGCACCCTCGCTTATTATGCCCAAATCCTTCAAGGATTCTCTCATGGCTGGATCCTTCAATTCCAGGGAGGCGGTCTTCAAACGGCTGAAGCAGCCGGCGCAGGGCGTAGTGATCTTGTCCAACTTCATATCCTTTACCAAATTCAGGTTACGGCTGTTCAATCCTACTGCTAATTTATGGTTCAGGCTGTGGGCGGCAGTGGCGCCGCAGCAGTTCCAGTCGCTCACTTCCTGGAGGTCGATACCCAGGCGCTCACTCACCAGCCGGGCGGAAACATCATATTCATGGGCCATGGAATGCAGGGAGCACCCCGGGTAGTATGCGATGGCCATCGTCTAGCCCTCCTTTTTATCGATAGTCTTGGCGAACAGGTCTTGCACCTGCTTCACGTTTTTGACTTTGGGTGCAAATGGATTCAGTTTGCCCTTAAAGAACATGCGCCGGCCCAAGTCGGCATCTTTGAGATACTGCCGGGTGCGCAGGTTATGCTTGAGAGCTAGGGGCGCCTCGGCCACCCGCCCGGTTTTTCTGATTGAATCCAGCATCAGATCGTGGAAAATCTCGATGCTTTGCCGCTGAGCCTTGACGTTTTTCTTTCTGGCTTTCTCCCGCATATAATCCATTACGCGGGGGATATCGATGTGTGACGGACAACGGTCCACACACAGCTGACAGCTCACACAAGTCCACAAAGAATCCATATTGAGAAGCCGCTTTTCGTCCCCCAACTTGACCAACTGGACGATCTTACGAGGGGTGAGATCGAATATATGGGCATTGGAGCACCCCCCGGTGCATTTGCCGCATTCCAGGCATAACTCAACGTCGACTCCGCAGGCTTGCTTTATCTCTTCCTGGAGGGAAGAGTCGACCTGGTTGAGACGCAGCGGCCGATAATAGTCGACCATAGCCATCTATTTCACCCCCTGTGGGACGCGGTTGAACAAGGCCACTACATCGGCCGCCGCCGCCGCGCCCTGGGCTTGAGCCCCAGCTGTCTCCACCGCGAAACCGCAGGCTCCGGCAAAGAACACCCGATCCCCGGTTTGGCGGAGTTCAAAGGGAACGTTTTCTATGAATCCATACTGGTCGGTCAGGGCTCCGAACATCTCCGCCAACGCCTTGGTCCCTTCCCGGGGCACGATAGCTGCGGCCAGGACTACCATGTCTACCTCCACCTCAATGGGAACCCCCATTAGCGTGTCTTCCGCCCGCACCACCAACCGGCCGTTCTCGGGCAGTACCTTGGAGGGGCGGCCCCGCACGTAGCGGATGTGTTTGGTCTCGATGACCGAGCGCACGAATTCCTCATACTCCTTGCCCGCCGCCCGGTAGTCCATATAGAAGACATAGGCCTTGGCCTCCGGCAGCAGATCCCGGGTCAGACCAGCCTGCTTGGCGGTGTACATACAGCAGATCTTGGAACAATAGGGGTTGCCTTTGGAACGGTCCCGGGATCCCACGCATTTGAAGAAGGCTATTGATTTGGGCCGGTCGGCCTTGCTCCCCGCCGCACTCCACTCCCTCAATTGGTCCTCAAACTCCAGGGAGTTGACCACATTGGGATAAATGCCGTAACCATACTCTCCATATACCGAAGCATCCATCAGTTCAAATCCGGTAGCCAGCACCACCGCATCGGCGACTATCTGTTCAACCTGGCCGTCCGCCTTTTGCAGATCGACCACAAAGGTGTCACCTTCCCGGCGGGCGGTCTTTACTGTGGTTCCAGTCAAGACTTTTATCTTTTCGATTTGATTTATATTTTGAATTCTATTGTCGACCAGTTCGCGGGGATTCTCCCAGCGGGGAAAACTGCTGAACAATTGGCCGGTAACCCCGCCCATATTGTTTTCCTTTTCCACCAAATATACTTCATACCCGGCCTGACCGATCTTGATTGCTGCCTCCATCCCGGCCAGCCCGGCCCCGACCACCAGGGCTTTCTTATCCAGTTTAGTTGTCATGATTATCACCCTTCCCTATCCCCAACTTTTTCAGCACCCCGTCCATCCGGATTGTATTGGCGTCGAACCCCAGTTTCTCCAGGGGCACACCCATGGCCAGCCCTATCAACTGCCCGATATCGATGACCGGGATGGCGAACTCCTCTTCGTAGCGTTTGGTCAGATTGGGCTGCTCCCGGTCCAGGGCGGTATTGCACCCCGGGCAGCAGGTGGTCATCAATTCCACCCCTGCCTCCTTGGCACTCTTGAACTTCTTGTAAAGGTGCGGCTGTACCAAGGTCTCCTTGTGGGTAAAGCCCCGGCCCACCGAATAGCCACAGCACATCTGCCGTTCTTTGTAGTATACCGGCGTACCGCCCAGAGCCTCGATGATCTCCTCGTGGAAGGTGGGGTAACCGGCATCATCAAGGATGTTGTACTGGATGGCCAGATAATGACAGCCATAGTGGACAGCCACCCGCAGGCCATTGAGCGGATGTACCACCCGGGCGGCGATCTCATCTTTGAGTCGGTACCAGAGTTCCTGTACGTGGTGGATCTCGGTTTTGCCTTCGTAGTGATAACCCTGTTTGGCGATGACATCGTTGGCCATCTGTTTGTATTCGGGATGTTCATGCATGATATGGGCCAGCTCCAGGTTATAGCCCATACAACCATTGCAGAA
This sequence comes from Bacillota bacterium, assembly GCA_022706565.1. Classification (GTDB taxonomy): domain Bacteria; phylum Bacillota; class Syntrophomonadia; order Syntrophomonadales; family Syntrophomonadaceae; genus PHAA01. The sequence continues at coordinate 3,674 of JAKJCH010000047.1, forward strand.
CATATAGGTGTCCAGCCCGTGCCTCTCGACGATAGACAGGTTGCGGGCCGTCACCGCCAGGGAAAACTCCGGTTTATAGGCCGAACAGGTCAATAGGTAGCCCGAACAGCAGGTCTGGTCGGGATCCATCACAATCTCTATCCCCAGGCTCTTCATAACCTCTTTTATGGCATTCTCGGTCCCCGGGTATTCCATGCTGCCGGTGCAGCTGCGGAACAGGAATATCTTCTCCGGTACCTCCGGGAACATTTTTTCAGGTGTTACCACCCGCTCTTTATTCATTGGTGATCCTCCCCTCGGTATAGCGCAGGTCCACCGGCTTCTCATCCTCGTCGCTAAGCGCCTCAACGTAGGCGGTCGCGCCGGTCAAATCGAACAGTTCCTTGTATTCGGCCTTGGCCCGCTCCGAAATCTCCGGCCAGGGACTGGCCCCCAGGTTGCTGCGCAGCCGTTTGATCTTCTCCCGTCCCTTTTCCGAAGGACCAAAGGTCAGGCCATCTTCCCGAGCCCGCAACGCAAAGCGCCTGAAGGGCATAATATACTTGAGGCCGTATTTCTTCTCCGTCGCCATGTAGCGCAGCTGCATCATCAACAAGGGAAAATGGATGTCATTGGGACAATTGGTGGCACAGTTGGCACACCAGAAGCAGCGCCAGATCTCCTCACTGGCCAGCCAGCGCTCGGCATTGCCGTTCAGCACATCGCTGATTATCTGGCGGGGATTGTAGGAGGGAGTCAGGCTGGCCACCGGGCAGTTGCCCGTACATTTACCGCAGGCCAGACAGGTTTCCAGGTTTTCCACCAGCTTATAGGAGTCGACCTTGGCCCGTAGATTCTCGTCATGATCGCGATATTTTTCTCTCGGCATATCTATAACATCTCCCCATCTGATGTAGAAAATACTTACGGGGCAAGATTGTGATTATTGGTGCTTATAAACTCGATTCAATAATTGCGGTTGCCCCTACTCCATATTAGACGCAAGTTGTATGCCAAATTGTAAAGGAGCACAAAACGCCTACATAAACGCAATCTATCTCTTTCGCAGTCATTCGCGCGACAAAAAGAGTGTCAGTTTTTCGGATTCCACTGGCGAAAAACTGACACTCTGTCGGTCAGGGTATTACGGGGGATGGTCTGGTATTCGTCCTATCTCAATACAGGTTAACGTGGTTGTCCTCGATCCCCAGCACTTTCATTTTATAATACAAGGTACTGCGGGCGATTCCCAGCATCTTGGCGGCACTGGATTTATTATGGGCGCAATCCCGCAAAGCCTTGATGATCATCTGCCGCTCCCTCTGGTCAGTGCTTTTCTTGAGGTCATCATCAAATATCCCCGGTGCTGTATCTGCTTCCCGGGTCGGCAATCCCTTCTCACCGGTCAATATATCTATTACCCGGACCTCCTCCAGGGTCTGCCGGGATATGACATCGCCCTCCATAAGGATAACGATGCTCTCCAGCATATTCTGCAGCTGGCGGACATTACCGGGCCAATCATAGCTCACCAGGAGATCCATCACCTCCGGGTCCACCCGCTTAATATCTTTGTCGTATAAACGGCTCAATTTCTTCAATATCCTCTCCACCAGCCCGGGAATATCAGCTGGGCGGGCTTTCAGAGGGGGGATCTGGAAAGTCACTACGGTGAGGCGGTAATAAAGATCCTCCCGGAATCTGCCCTCCCGGACCAGCTGGACGATATCCCGATTGGTAGCGGCAATAAGCCGGACATCGACCTCGATCGGCTTGACTCCCCCTACCCGGTAAAACCGACGTTCCTGGATGACCCGCAGCAGCTTGGCCTGCATGTCCAGGGGCAGTTCCCCCACTTCATCCAGAAATAGAGTGCCCCCGTTGGCTATTTCGAACTTGCCGGCTTTGCCGGCGCGGCTGCCGCCAGTAAAGGCCCCGGCCTCGTAGCCGAACATCTCACTCTCAAACAGGCTTTCCGGAATGGCGCTGCAGTTCACTTCGATCAATGGTTTATCGGCCCGTTTACTGTGAGTATGGATCAAGTGAGCCAAAACCTCCTTGCCAGTACCGCTGGCACCCTGGATCATAACCGTGGCATCGGTCAGGGCCACCCGCCGAGCCTGTTCCAGCAGGCGCTGGGTCTTAGGATCCACAGTATAAAAGCTGACATATTCCTGCGTGCCCTGTTGGATCATGAACCTCTCCAGGTTTCTGACCCGCTGGTTGGCTTGGTTTAGTTTGTCCATTAGCAATTTGATTTCACTGATATCAGCCGTGGTACACACCGCACCTATGGCCACCCCATCCGGATTGATCACCGGAGCGGCATTGCGGATCACCGGGACGCCGCCGCCCAATTCGTCCATCACATTGCGATAGGTCTGCAGGGTTTTTATAGCCTGCAGAGGTAAGTCGTCCGGCATGAAATCAGCCAGCTTGCGGCCCACTATGTCTCTTCCCTTGATGCCGAACAGTCTTTCTGCTTCGCTGTTCCAGAAACTGACCATCCCGTCACAATCGATTACTTGTATAGCCTCAGTAATGTTTTCCATGACCGCGCTGAGCTGTTCACCTTGCTGCCAAAGCTTGCTGGAAAAGCCGTTACAGACATCCTTGGCCGTCAAAATACCTACCAGTTGATCTTTATCATCGAGCACTGGCAAACGCCCGATTTGGAGATCCCGCATCACATCCCGGGCTTTGGAGAGATCTTCCTGCGGCCGGGTAGTCACCACTTGCTCGCGGGTCAGGGTCTTTATCGGCTGGGTACTATCATAGCCCTGGGAAATGCAGCTGACCAAGTGTTCTTTGGTCACCAGTCCGCTCAATCGGCCTTGCTCATTACAAATGATCACCTCGTCCCAACCTTCCCGGAGCATAAGTTCAATGACTTCCTGGACCGGCATCATCGAATCGACACGGCCGTATTCGACACTCATCGCCTCCGCCACCTTGGGGTCGCTTATCCACATGTCATTCATTTATCTTCACCTCATTGTTCCGCTGGGATTATTGCCGCTCAGCTAGGAATAGAATATGTAAACGGGCGTCCCGCCGCCGGGTGCCTGGGAAAGATACTCCATCTATACCTGGACATCAACCCGAGAAATGTGAAACTATTCACTTTGATATAGCATAACCTGATTCTATAATAACGTCACTTCACATAATTTGCCAGACTGGGGGGAAAACCAGCAGAACGGTTTTACCTCAAAGCCAACCCCAGTACGACCTTAGCGACACTGGAAAGACAATCGATATCTGATTCCAGGTCGATATCGAATAAACCACCCAGCTTCTTAAAATGCCCAATAAAAAACCATCCCCTGAACTGCATCAGAGGATGGCATCTGTGTTCCCATACTATTCAGATTTGTAGCCTTGATTACAAAATAATGCCTTGCCGGGTTAGCTCCTCGACTAATGCCTCATGATCGGATTTGCGCTCGAAACTGATGGTTATAGTATCCTCGCTGCCCATGTCCTGCAAGATATCGTTTATTCGTCGTTGGATTTCTGCCTTATTGTTGCCGCGAATCATGTGGGTACTCAAAGCACTGCGCATTCTTCCACCTCCTAGAGAATAGTTTACTATGCTTACTTTTGGTCAAAATAACAAAAATAATTCGCAGTGCAATCGCCAAATATTGCAAACATCCGAAGTCTCCAGGAAGTCGCTGGTGGTTCGCACATCGCCGGGCACCGAAAGCTTATCCCGAGCCTGCCAGCTCAGTGCTTGCCTTTCCCTTTGTGGCTGAATGTGTTTCTGAGCATCCGGTATACTCCCTCTTCGGAATTGTGTAATTCCTCCAGCTCCTTTTTCAGGGCCACCTTCTTATCCAACAAGGGATCCAGTTCCTCCGCACAGCGTTCGAACTCGGCCTTGGCCTCGCGCAGGTACTCATTATTAGCCTCATGGATCACCTTCCAGACGGCGTTCCATACTTCCGTCCATACCTGGTCGGCCCACATGGCATTGAGTTTAAGCTGCCGTCCCAGCGAGGTCCGCCGGCGCTTCAATTCCGATTCAAGGTTAGGGTAACTGTAACACTGCTTCATCGCGGCCTGGTGCTGGAAATCCTTGACCATGTCCCAGATACTGTCCCAGGTGAAGTCCCATACATCTTCGCCCCGTACCATATATGCCTTCCGGAACTGCTTGTTCAGTTCCTCCTGCCGGTCCTCTATGAAAGTCCGCAATGCCTCGCAGTTGTCATCCATTTCTTTGGGCAGCTTTTCCAGCCGTTCGATCCGGTAGTTGATCTCTTTGCCCACTGCGTCGATTTCGCTCTTGACCCTCTTTACAGAATCCGAATTGGACCTCATGCCATCTCCCCCTTCAATCGCCTTCCATATGCTTACGGTATGTAAAGCCAGCAGTCGAACATGGCCGGGCTGATTGCAGTTTTTGTGCCCGCCCCGCTGAAAACGGTATGGACCGGAAAACCTATTCTAATATAATAATATTAACACTTTTCCACTCCCGTGATGGATAATAAAATAGGCTGCCAAGTCGGGCTTGGCCGCGCCTTGCGGATAATTAGTCCATCCCAATTGCGGCTTGGTATGAGATAATAAAGATCAAATGTACAGAGGAGTGTGGTTCGCAGTGATCCAATACTTTGCCTATGGTAGTTTTTTAACCGGTTGCCGATATCACAAGTATTACCTGGGGGACCAGAAACTCTTGGGCAAAGGTGAAGTTGAGGGCTATAAAAGATATATCTTCGGCGCCTTGCATGGTATATATCCCCAACCGGGCGAACGGGTGCAGGGCGAAGTTTACGAGATAGATTCCAAGGCCTTGCACAAACTGGAGTTTATGCACGGAAATTTCACCCTGGCTGCGGTGGACGTGGAAATGGAAGACGGCCAGATCTTATCTGCCCAGACCTTCATCTGGAATGGATAATTCCAGCCCTCTAATCACACACTATCAGTCTCAAGAGCAGGTGCCTTTCCACCCCGGAATCCATGCCCGGGGTGATTTAGCGGGCATCCTTGTCCTCCTGGTGGATCCCGAATAAATTGCCTTCGGGATCGAAATAGTATCCCTGCCAGGCCATCCCGGGCAGGGCTGTCTTGGGCATCGCCACCTGACCGCCGTTGGCCAGTATCTTGGCTTCAGTGCTGTCGTAGTTTTTAACCCCGATGGTGCAGACGAAGGTATTCGGCGTCCGGCCGACTTCCAGCGGCTCGCCGTAGCGCTTCACCAGTGCGCCATTGATGCCCGGCTCATCCTCATTCCCGGTTATAGCTCCGAAGTATGGCATTCCGGCGAATTGGCTCCAATCCTCGAACGACCAGCCGAACGCCTCGCCATAGAACTTCTTGGCCCGCTCCATATCGCTTACATGAATCTCAAAATGAATCGGTCTTCCCATATTTACCTCCTTACCTTTTGACATATAAACGTTTTAACCTAAATACCGCCAATTATTTGTCCCGCGGGCCGCCCCCCAATCCCAGGTCGTCCGCGCACCCGGCCCCAAATGCAATGGAACTCCGTCCGAACCGGTCCCGAATGGCATCGATAGCCTCCTCGATCCTTTCGATCTTCTCCCGTTGCTTGTCTTCGGTGACCCCGAACAGGCTGGGCTGTTCGTAATAATCCCCTTCTACCAGCTGCAGACCGGTTATGGTCAGCATGCGGATTGGTTTCTCCAGGTTCCAGGACTCTTTGATGATGGCTATGGCAGCCCCTTCGATTTCCTTGGCCAGATGTGTGGCCCGCTCCAATTTCTTCTGCCGGGATATGGTCCTGAACTGGGGATCCCTGATAGTTACCTGGACCGTACGGCATTTGAGACCGTACTTGCGCAGCCGGCTGGCGACGGTGTCGGAGAGGACTGCCGCTCCGGTGGTGATGTCGTCCAACCCGATCAGGTTACGGCGAAAAGTAATCCCGTTGCCTACCGATTTGGCTTCCCGCACCTGGCCGGCCGTACCAACTGGGCTGGGGTCGATGCCATTGGCGTAATCGTGGATCTTTTCCCCCATCCGGCCCAGGCGGGCCGCCAGCAGCTGCCGGTCGCAAGCGGCCAACTCGCCGATTGTCCTTATACCCAATTTCGCCAGCATGGCGGCGGCCGCTTTTCCCACAAAGAGCAGGTCGGATACCGGCAAGGGGTGGACTATCTGCTGGTAATTATCCCGGTCGATAACGGTAGTGGCGTCGGGCTTCTTATAATCGCTGCCCAACTTGGCGAACACCTTGTTGAACGAGACCCCCACCGAAACGGTCAGCCCCAGCTCGCTTCGCACCATTTCCCTGATACGATCGGCAATCTCCCACCCGCTGCCGAACAGATGCAGACTGCCGCTCACATCCAGCCAGGATTCGTCGATGCCGAACGGTTCGATCTTGTCGGTGAACCGATAGTAGAGTTCATTTACCAACCGTGAGTATTTGCGGTAACGATCGAAATGGGGGCCGACAATGACCAGCTGCGGGCATTTCCTTTTCGCCTGCCAGATGGTCTCGGCAGTAACCACCCCGCAGCCCTTGGCCAGCTCATTTTTGGCCAGGATAATGCCCCGGCGATTCTCGGCGTCACCGCCCACCGCCATCGGCACCTCTTTCAGCTCCGGGCGGTAGAGACATTCCACCGAAGCATAAAAGGCATTGAGATCGCAATGAAGAATAGTTCGATCCATTATTATGTCAGCCCTTCTCAGCCGGTCGCTTCCCGCATCGTTTCTCACCTATTTCGGGTAAATGGCCTGGCTCCTTAGCCCCTGAATACTGTCCAACGCATGAACGGTTCTCTGTTCTTATTGTACCTTTCTCGCTTTAATTTATAAAACCACCCGGTTCGGAGAGACTCAAACGCAAAGGGCGGGCGC
>JAKJCH010000048.1:0-6901 GCA_022706565.1 Bacillota bacterium
CGCATCGCCAATTTATCATTAATCCAACTCACTCTATCGATGGCGCCTGCACCGGCTCTCATGCCGCAGGTTACTGCCCCGCCTTCAAAGGCAGGTCCGGCTGCAGCCGACGCTGCCCACATGCGTCCCTGGTGATTGAGCACTATCTCTCCATTGGTACCGATATCCAGCAACAGCCAGGTTTTGGCCTGGTATGAACGAAGAGTTAAAAGACAAGCGGTAGTATCGGCGCCCACAAACCCTCCCAACTGGGGCAGGATGACCGTAATGCAATCAGGATTGGTATGCAAACCGGCCCCCGTCAGAGAAATTCTCAGGGTTTCGGAAAAAATCCCAGCGTAGGGAGCCCCTTCGAATCCGGATGTACTTACTCCGCTCAATAAATGCAGCATTACCGGGTTGCCTACCGCCACCGCTTTATATATCCGGTTGGGGTCTATGCCGGATTTGGCTGCCATCTCGGTGATCATACTATTAAGGTTGTTTATGAGGATACGCTGCAGCGCAGCCAATCCGTCATCATGCTCGCGAACATAATTGATTCGCGCAATTATATCATCACCATATATCCGCTGCATGTTGGAATGAGAAGCTACGGCTTCAACCCGGCCGTTCTCCAGGTTTACCACGGCCGCAAAGAGGCTGGTGGTGCCGATATCGAGAGCTAAACCAAAAACCTTTTCCCGGGGGCGGCCAACCTTGATAACCCGTTCGGTATCGATAACCAATCCATACAATTCCAGAGCCGGTCGTCCCTGCCGGTCGAGTCCGGCCAGGTAATTGAGGTTTTCAGGAGTAAGTTCCAGTCTGTATCCTGCCAGCGCGTTTTTAAGCCGATCATAAATGGGAATAGGAACCTCTTTGTCCATTCCCGGAATAAAAAACTCCAAATTATATACCGGTAAACCGGCTGTATTGGGCCGGTATCCCAGTAAACTGGCCTTGGCATCAGAACCTTCCAGCCAAAAGTCGATATAAACGGTCAAATCTCCCTCGATTGCGGTCATGCAAGTCAGCCGATGCCCATTGCGGACTTCTTCGGGCATAAGCCTTTCTCTTTCGCCGGGTGATATTGGACTAATCTGTCCGCTGATGCGAAATTTACATTTGGAACAGGTGCCCTTCCCGGCACAAGCCCCACCGGTATCCCAGCCGATTATCTCCATGGCTTCCCAAACCGTTTTACCGGGTTGGACCCAGTAGACATGTTCTTCCCTATCTGGCGTTACTATGGTCATCTTGGCATAATCGGGCATTTTCCAATCGTCTCCCCAATCGCAAATATCATCCTAATTCTAACAAAAAAAGACGGCCGAAGCCGTCTTTTCTGCTTAATATTATTATTGGGTTTTGGTTTCTGCCATCAGTACAAACGCGAATACCAGTACCCATGCCAATGAAGCCAATACTGCGATGGTTGCGCCGCCCCAATCACCGCTGGCCGTAATCTGCTTATTACCCATGCTGTACAAAACATTAAAAAAGACTAGTCCGACCCCGGTCAAAATAAATACCCACTTTTTCATTGATCCCGACAACTGGAATCCTTTTGCCCAGCTACAGAACTTCACGAATATGTAGGTTGCCAACAGTACCGATAGGAGAAGAACCAAAGGATTATAGAACAATCCTTCCCCGCCATGTCCTGCTGCCTCTGAAGCAAATATTGCTAACACTTTTTCACCCCCCTCTGCGTGGATATTTCAATATTGGATAGCGTAAAATAACTATAGTTTGGACTGGTCCTCTTACCGTCCCGGTTATCAAATCTTTTATTACTATTCTCCAAACGCAAACAATATCCTGCTATCCTTCCTACTTTTTTTGAGAAATTAGAAATAATTTCGTTATTTACGTAACATAACATCTGGTTGGGTATGCATTATTCGTGTATAATTATAGCCGCAAGTAAATCGGATAGTCGCGGGTAGCAATACCTGAGGAAAGTCGGAGCTCCGCAGGGCAAGGTGCTGGATAACGTCCAGTGGGGGCGACCCCAAGGATAGTACCACAGAAATAAACCGCCAGGAACACCCTGGTAAGGATGGAACGGCGAGGTAAGAGCTCACCAGCAGGCAGGCGACTGTCTGGCTAGGCAAACCCCACCTGGAGCAAGACCGAATAGAGGAGCATTGAGGTTGCCCGCCTCGCTCCCGGGTTAGGTCGCTGGAGGTGTCAGGCAACTGGCATCCTAGATAGATGATTATCGAATACAGAACTCCGCTTATAGATTTACTTGCATCTTTCTTCATAGGCTACTGTCTTTATTGAGAGCGTTTCAACATATATTTTGCTTCTCTGACATTATTCCTGCCTGATTCCTGGTTTTTCGCAGATAGTTGGCGGTGTCCAATCCCACAATTTTAGACATGAAAAAAGAGGTATGCCAACAACAGCATACCTCTTGGCTTATTTCCTAACTGTCTTATTTCTTTTTCTTGCCGGCGCCTTTTTTGCCTTTGGCGGCGGGTTTGACTGCAATAGCTTCTTTTAGGGATTTGCCGGGTTTAAATGCCGGAACTTTGGTAGCGGGAACAGTAATTTCCTGGCGGGTTGCCGGACTAATAACCTTTCTTTCTTTCCGATCGCGTACTTCAAAGCTACCAAACCCGATAATTTGTACCTTGTCCCCTTTTGCCAGGGCTTCTTGGATAGTTGCTACCATTGCCTCCAGGGCTTTAGCTGCATCCTTTTGTGTGAATTCCGCTTTCTCAGCCAGGGCCTTCACAAGTTCCGATTTGTTCACGACTTAATCCTCCCTTAAATATTTTTTTGACGTAGTTTACATTCCCCACTAAATCGGCAAATCCTGCTAAAATAACTAAAATATTTGATTATTTTTCATATTTTTCTGAAAAATTCTCAGTTATTTTAGAGATTAGCTGATTTTACTGGCACATCTTTATTTAAATTCTTCCAATGCCAAGTACTTTTTATACATTGATAGCCTTAAATAATCCCGAATTCTAGGCATTCCATTTTCTGAAGCATGTATCCGTGGGGTTTATAACTAATTATACGAATTATTTAACAGGTTTTCAGGACTTCCTGGGTCTTCAGCGCAAATATTTCGGCTTCCAAATCCTTATTACTTAGTTCTTGGGTTAATAATTGGCAGAGTAAATCCGCCATAATCCGTTCCGTGCCCTCATGACCAGCATCGATCATGGCCAGGCCGGCATCCCGCGCATCCTTGGCCTGATGATATTTTATATCCCCGGTAACCAAAACATCACATCCATTATGCCTGGCCAGGGAAGCATAATCTGCCCCGGCACCGCTGACTACCGCTACTTTCTTGATGATCCGGTCCATATCCCCAACCATCCGGATATAGTCCAGGCTGAGGGCCTGCTTGACCTGGCGGCCAAAGTCTTCCAGACGACAAGGCGTGTCCAACCTGCCAATCCTGCCCATACTGAATATCTTTCCATCCAGTTCCAGACGGTACAGGTCATAGGCGATCTCCTCATAAGGATGAGTCTCGCGCATTCTCTCTAATACTTGATTCAACCTTGATTGCGGCACTATGGACTCTAGGCGGAATTCCTCCACCTCCTCCAACCTTCCCTCCTGCCCGATGAAAGGCTGGCTGCCGGGTAACGGCCGGAAACTGCCGATTCCTTTACACATGAAACTACAATCCTGATATCGCCCCAAGTGCCCTGCCCCGGCACCATGGATAGCGGCGCGGACCGCTTCCGCATGAGATGATGGCACATACACAGCTAGTTTGAACAGCTTTTCACAGCGCCATCGGTCAAGGGGGCCGATATCTGTCAGTCCCAATCTTTCTGCCAACACCTGGTTGAGACCCCGGTCTCCTGCGTCCAGATTCGTATGGACCGAATACACCGTGATTCCAGCATCGACAATCTTTTTTAACAGTCTCCCCTGGCCATGATCATAGTTGATCGATCTGATCGGGGAAAAGAAAAAAGGGTGATGGGTGATGATAAGCCCACATCGATGGCGGCAGGCATAATTGATGACTTCATCGTCAATGTCCAGGACGACCAGTATGTTTTCCGTCAGTTGGTTCCAGGACCCGAGCTGCAGACCCGGGTTGTCCCATTCAGCCGCCAAAACCAATGGGAAATGTTCTTCCAGGATATCAGTTATGGCCTTTACCGTGACCGGCATTCAATATCTCCTCCAATCTGGCTATATTCTCCAGATCAACCGCGGCTGCGCTCGTAATATCAGCTCTTGATGATTGTGTCATTTGCCTGTGTGCAGTCCGCAGCTTGTGCAGTATTCCTTCAATGTAGTCTCTTTTAAGTTCGTGGTCCGCTTTCAGGATAAACGGACCCACCTCCAATTCCAGGTGACTCAGGGAATAAGATACGTGTCCCGGTCGGGCGGCGATCACTACATAAATACGGTTTTTTTCCCGCACCAGCCTTTCATCTTCGATAGGCCATCCCTGCTCCGCCAAGTTGGCCCGTACGGTCTTGGCTCTGGTCATAGGCTGAATAAGGAAACGTTGAAAAGACGCTGCCTTGTTCCAATCATGGCCCAATATTTCGATTATAGTATCGCCTCCCATTCCTGCCAGCACGACTTCGTCAACCTCGACGGGAACCAGCACCTGCAGTCCATTTCCCTGGCGCAGTTCGATACGTCCTCGATATGGACTCTCCTGGACCGACCGATGGGCTCGGCTGAATGGTCCTTTCCCGAGTTCACTGACTATCACTCGCGGGGCAATCCCCTGCTCGGCCAGAAATAAAGCCAATCGGGCATGGTCGCTGCCAATATCGGCCACCGTGCGGCCGGGGCGGATCATATCGGCCACCAGTCTCAGGCGTTCACTTAGTGTGGTCATTTATACTTTACCTCACAATGAAGTGCCGGATAAACAAAACCCGGATACCTGGTCAGGATATCCGGGACTTGAATACATTAAACCATTAGCTTATAACGAGGGCAACGTCTTAAGGCTGGCCTGGATCTCCTCATCACTGGGGGCATAGTCCTCCATCTTCCCCGACAAGTAGTTATCATAAGCAGTAAGGTCCATTTGCCCATGTCCGCTCAGATTCAGGACTATGGACTTTGCTATCCCTTCTTCTTTGGCCTTCAGAGCCTCATCTATAGCTACTCTAATGGCATGCGAGGACTCAGGCGCAGGCACTATTCCTTCTGCTTGCGAGAACATCATGGCCGCCTCGAACACACCCTTTTGCATCACTGAAGTAGCCTCAATCAGCCCATCCTGATACAATTGGCTGACAAGCGGGGATTCCCCATGGTACCTCAAACCGCCGGCGTGTATGCCGATTGGTGTAAAATCGTGGCCCAGGGTGCACATCTTTAGCAGCGGGGTAAATCCGGCAACATCGCCGAAGTCATAGGCAAACACACCTCGGGTAAGGGTTGGACAAGCAGCTGGTTCCACTCCTATCAGGCGCACCTTCTTGCCGGCCAGTTTATCGGGAATGAACGGGAAGGCGATGCCGGCGAAATTGCTTCCCCCGCCACAGCAACCGATCACGATATCGGGATAGTCATCGACCATCTCCATTTGCAGTTTCACTTCCTGGCCAATGATGCTTTGGTGTACACAGACATGGTTGAGCACGCTGCCCAGCGAATAATGAGTGTCAGCCCTCTGCATGGCGTCCTCCACCGCTTCACTGATGGCAATAGCCAGCGTCCCGGGAGTGTCAGGATCCTTGGCCAGGATCGACCGACCGCTTTCGGTGAGAGTGCTGGGACTGGCTACGCAGTTGGCTCCATAGACGTTCATAATCATGCGCCGGTAAGGCTTTTGATTGAAACTCACCCGCACCATGTAGACCATGCATTCGATCCCGAACAGTTTACAGGCCAATGCCAAGGCGGTCCCCCACTGGCCGGCTCCGGTTTCCGTGGTAATTCGGGTAATGCCTTCCACCTTGTTGTAATAAACCTGGGGCAGGGCGGAATTCAGTTTATGGCTGCCCACCGGACTTACCCCTTCATATTTATAATAGATGCGGCATGGGGTATCGAGGGCTTTCTCCAAACCGTGCGCCCGGTACAACGGTGATGGTCTCCATAGTTTATACAATTCCCTGACTTCTGCGGGAATCTCGATAAACCTCTCAGTGGAAACCTCCTGGGCAATCAGTCCCATGGGGAACAGCGGAGCCAGGTCCTCAGGTCCCAATGGCTGCTTGGTGCCGGGATGCAGGGCAGGTGATAAAGGGGTGGGCATGTCGGCTTGTACATTGTACCAGAATCGGGGCAACTTCTCTTCGGGCAAAATAATCTTGGTCAAATCTTCTCTGCTCATCTCTGCTTCGCTCCTCTAATCTCATTTCTCGGGTATACTGGGCTGATTTTAGCATAAATCCTCATCTGCGGACAACAACTTTCTGTAAGCTCACACCGCCTGGTTGGATTTGGCCTGCAGCGAACCTTCCCATTTCTTGCAGCGGTCCCCCCAATAGGCCAGGACCCGGCGATCACGTTTTATGCATACTACCTCGCACAAATTGGGGCAGCCCTGGCACTCATGACTGCTGGTAGTAAACAATCCTTCCAGTATAAATGCGGTCCCATTGAAACTGGTCGGCCGGTGGGTGAGCAAGTGGTTCTCGTGCGCCAGGATAGCCGCTCCCACCGCTCCCATAACGTCATAATGCTCCGGGACTTCCACCGGCAGGCCCAACATTTTCTCAAATGCTGCCCGTAAGCCGCGATTGGCAGCCACACCGCCCTGAAATACCACTGGAGCCTCAATCTTCTTGCCTTTGCCGACGTTGTTCAGGTAGTTCCTGGCCAAAGCCTCACACAACCCCATTATTATATCTTCGGTGGGATAACCCATCTGCTGTTTGTGGATCATGTCCGTCTCGGCAAATACGCCACAGCGCCCCGCAATACGCACCGCTTGCCGGGAGCGGGCCGCGAT
>JAKJCH010000048.1:6914-10400 GCA_022706565.1 Bacillota bacterium
AGGTTAAGCCTGGCTGCCTGCTGGTCGAGAAATGAACCTGTACCCGCCGCACACACAGTGTTCATGGCGAAATCGTTGACTATACCCTGTTCAAGGATGATTATCTTGGAATCTTGCCCCCCGATTTCCAGGATGGTTCTTACTTCCGGATAATACCTGACGGCGGCAACCGCATGGGCAGTTATCTCATTCTTGGTTACGTCCGCTCCGGTCAGGACTGCCGAAAGATAACGTCCACTTCCGGTAGTGCCTACTCCCTTAATAATCAGGTCGGCAGGCAGACCTTCCAGCAGCGTGGCGAACCCTTCCCGGATGGCTCGGACTGGATTGCCGCTGGTGCGCAGATAAACCTTGCGCATAAGATTATCCTGGTCATCCAGCAGCACCAGGTTGCTGCTCACCGATCCTATGTCTATCCCCAAATAGCAATCCATTTCAAGCCTCCTTGACCTGCTCGTAGTTGACTAATTTTTTACGTTGGATCATATCGACAAACGCTTCCAGCCGGGTAACCAGTCCGGCGGTGGCAGATAATTCATCGAACCAGAGGGTCATTGCCGGTATGCCTTCCCTGGCACTGATGGATGGCAGGATCGATTGGGCAACGATCTCCGGCATACAGGTCAGGGGCCCTACTTGAATGACGCCGTCGCATTTCATGCGGGCAAACTGCACCGCATTCCCCACGGTCTCCCAACCATGACCTCCCACCCAGTGGTTGAGGTACGGATATGTATACTGCCGCAGATGTCTGCGTACCGATTTTTTGACCAGTCCGCCCAGCAGGTGGTCATTAAGCCAGTCGGTCAGGTAGATGGAGCGGCAGACTTCCACACCCATTCTGCCGATCAAGCGGCAAATATCATAATTGGCGGCCGGCTCCAACAAGGTGTAGATTTCACCGACCAGACCTATTTTCAAAGGAGTTTCCTTGCTTAACGGCAGAGCCCCCAGAGCCTGTTCCGCGTGGCGGGCCAAGTCTCTGACCTGCTCCCAGTTTTCCGCGGCATCGATATCCGCTATTGCCCGGTCATATAGCATTTCTGCCTGGCTTTTTTCCCACGCTCGGGGGAGTACATAGTCCAGCCGGCGCTCCAGTCTTTCTATTGCACTTAATTTGTGCCAGGCAAATCGGATAGCCTTGATCGCTTCTCCCAATGACACATTTTCCCCCAGATTCCTAACCTGATCCGCCAGGTCTGGCAGCCGGGAATCTGGTGCTTCCAGCACGATCATCTTGAAATGATACCCCAGTCCCTCCAGGATATCTCGCTCCACCTGGGCGTAATAACCGAACCGGCATGGTCCCCATCCTCCCACCATTACGATGGTATCAGCCCCTTGTTCCATGGCTTCGATGAAATTGCCTACATTTATCTTCAGTGGCAGACAGGCGAATTCTGGTGAATTCTTGATACCCAGCTCGAAGGTACGTTTGCTGATGGGCGGCGGCGGGACCACGTCCAGCTTCAGCCCGGACAACAGACTCTTCACCGCGATATTCATGTGTCCCATGGCCGGGAATGTTATCTTCATAGATTGATGGCCTTCTTTCGCTGCAGCATATCGCAGAATGCTTCCAAGCGGGTGACCAGCCCGGCTTCGCCAGTATGCTCGTCGATGGTTAGCATCATGAATGGTTTGCGGTAAACCTTGCGGCTGATCATTTCCCCGATCATTGAATCCGGCCCGCATCCAAAACAGGCCAGATATACGATTCCATCCACATGGGGCTGGCTGTCCAGCAGCAAGGCTCCCCCCACCGCCTTGCGGCCCAGGGTCCAGAAGACTCTTTTCGGTATCTCCCCGGCTTTGGCCTCCACCAAAGCTTGATCCAGATTTTCAACTACCTGGACCTGACAACCTAGTTGACGCAGGCGGTCTATTAAATTCATGCTGATCATCCGGTCGTATAGCGAATACCCATGACCGAGTACACCGATATTGAGACTGTTGGCTGCTGGCAGCGTCACCTCTTCTCCATCCCATATCCGGACCGCTTCAGCCATGGTATAGCCCTGCCGGCACAACCGGATGCATTGACGCCATTCGGCCAAGCCTTGATTATAGGCTAGTCTGGTAACCCTCCTGTCTTTACCGAATCTACGACCTACCTTGAGCAGATCCTTCTCCAATGCCCTGCTGTTGCGGCTGAGATCGATAGTGATGTCGATTATTTCCGGCAGACCTGGGATTAAGGCCCGCACCATATCCGGCAATCCCATAAATTTAGGGCATATGTAGGAGCGATTCTCCACGCTGACCAGGCGCGGAATGAAAATAAAGTCCAGCTCTTGACTGCATAGTTCCTTAACGTGCCCAAAACACACCTTGATAGGAAAACAGGCTTCGTCCACTGCACTCAGCAATCCGCACTCCACCGTCTGCCGGTTGGTCCAGGAAGAAGTCACCACTGTGGCTCCCAACCCTTCGAAAAAGGTCTTCCAAAGCGGAAAATAATAGAAATAGAACAGACTTCTGGGTATACCCACCCTCACTGCTGTAATCCTCGCTTTCCTTATATCGATGAGTACAATCCCTTAATCTTTGGGATCGAATAGAATCGCGGCTAAATAACCAAACACGATGGCAGCCGTTATCCCTCCGGCGGTTGCCGTGATACCTCCGGTGAAAGCCCCCAACCATCCTTTTTCCGTCACCGCTTTCATAGCCCCTTGGGCCAGGCTATGACCAAAACCGCTCAAAGGTACGGTGGCTCCAGCACCGCCCACATCTACCAGCGGTTGGTACAATCCCACTGCACTTAGAAACGCGCCTATGGTTATATATCCCACCAAGATATGTCCCGGAGTTGTGCCCGGCTTGGTCAGATCCATTACCAGCTGGCCGATCAGACACAAACTGCCTCCCACAAGAAAGGCCATCAGAAAAGACACACCATACCATTCCCTTCTTATTGTTCCACTGATTCGAATTTGCTCATCCTATGGTTAATCTATATGTTTTCTATGGCCACCGCGTGGGCTACCGCCGGTATGCTCTCTTTCTGGAAGGTGGTGGTAGGACTCATCAAGGCCCCCGTAGATACCAGCAGGATGTTTTTCATCTCCCCGCCGGCCACCTTGCGCAAAAAAGGACCGGTAAGCATACATGCCGAGCAGCCGCAGCCACTGCCCCCGGAATCAACTCCCTGCAGCCCGTCATAGAGAAGAACTCCACAATCACTGAAGTTGGGGCTGGGCACCAGCCCTACCTTGACAAACAATTCCCGGGCCAGGCTCAATCCCACCGCAGCCAAATCCCCAGTCACCACCAGATCATAATAATCATGAGGGCGTCCGGTGTCTTCGAAGTGCGCCTTTATAGTATCCACTGCCGCCGGAGCCATGGCCGCACCCATATTGGCAATATCGGTCTGCCCCATGTCGATTACCTTTCCCACTGTGGCGCAGCTTACCCTGGGCCCACTGCCACCTTTTTGCAGAATCACCGCCCCGGCAGCGGTTGCGGTCCATTGAGAGCTAG
>JAKJCH010000049.1:0-250 GCA_022706565.1 Bacillota bacterium
AGTTGGGCCAGGTCCCGCTCGGTTATGATCTCTTCCGGAAACCAATCCCAGCCTTCGTAACGGCGCCAGCGGTCGACTGATTTAGCCCCGCCCATGAACAGCACCCTTCGCCCATCATCCAGCTGCAGCACTGAACCGCGGGGCATATATATAATGTTGGGAGCGATCTCCACCGGCTGGCCCGGTGTTTTGACCAAGGCATTGAGGTGATCCAGATCGTCATTGTTGCCTTCACAGAAGTAGACGCGGG
>JAKJCH010000049.1:260-10147 GCA_022706565.1 Bacillota bacterium
TATGTCCGGTTCCTCCTGGTCGATCAGGTAGTTGAGCCGCTCGAATGCCCCATGCACATCTCCGACCGCTAAAATCCTCATTGCCATACGTCCGCCCTCATATCATCAGCCGATTACAACCCGGAAGGATTGGGTCGATGCCAGCGGGGTCACTTCTTCCCGCCAGACAGCGGCATCCGGCCAATCACCCTCGATATAGGCGGGGATCATCTTCAGCCCCATCACGTTCAGCAACTGCTGGTAGCCCTCCAGGGTCAGGTCGCGGTATTCGTTTTCCTCATTCCTGGCTACCTCCGTGCGGGAAATCCCCAGTCGGCTGGCCAGCTCGGACCGGGATAGGCCCAGGAATATGCGCAAACCGATCAATTGGCGGTTCAGAGGCAGCTCCGCCAGAGCGCCCAAATCTTTGGCTTTCAGTCGCCGATACAGGTCTATGGCCTGACGGCTCTCATCCAGCAACCGGATAGTGCAGGCAGTCAGACCGCATATCTCGTCATCATCATAACCACGCTCTTTCATGCCCTCGATCTGGTTCTGCAGTTTCTCCTGCCCTTCCAGGCATTTGCGACAGGCCTGCTGATATTGCCGCTCGGTTTTGATCATGTCGGCACCTCCGTTATTTTAATGATGCCTTTGGGTCGGTTGGACCACTTGTCAGTCCGGAAGAAGCTGATCTTGGGATCGATCATCTCCAGGCAGTCGGCCCAGGCTGGAGTATGCTCCTGGTAGACCGGGAACATCTCGATGTGGCGCAGGAACGCCATGGGATAACCCCGTTTGCCGCTGGGATCGGATACGGTCTCAAAACGCCAGAATTCCGGGTCAATCTCTTTCAAAGCAGCTTCGGCGGATTTCCTCCATAATTGGCGCGGTACCACGAAATAAGCATCCAGATCGTTGGGATGGTACTTATCGGTAGCATAGGAACCATCGATGTAGACCTCGGTGATACCTACCGCGGCCAATTGCGCATAACGCTGCTTGAACTCCTCCAGCAGCTGCAATCGCCAGGCAGTGTCCCAGCAACCTCCGCCCCCAGGTCCTTGCCGGATAAACTGCTCCAGTTCAGCCAGGCTGATCTCGTGGTCACCGGGCGGCAACAGCCCGTTTTTCAAGAACTTCAGCACCTTACCACCCCTGGTTTCATTATAACCAAACCAGCTACCGATTGGTAACTCCTGAGATGTCTGGCGAACTTCAGGTATTGTTTTCGGGCTGTTGGCAAAAGCTAGATTATATCCGGCCTTGGCCGCCTGTATTAGTATAAAAAGAGTGGAGATTAACGATGCCTTGGGAACGGATCCCGGAAATAGTAATCATCTTGATCACCGTTGTCATGCTGGTGGTTTATGTACCTAGAAGCCGATTACGGGAAGCGCTGGTGGTTTTTTTCTTTAAACAGACTATCACTTGGCCGCTGGGATTGGCCGTGGTACACTACGGCCTGATCGAATACCCGGTCCGGTTTTTCAGCAATGCCACCAAGGTGCATTTCTCCTTTGAATACTTTATTTACCCATCCCTTTGCTCGATCTTTATGATGACCTACCCGGAAGGCCAAGGCTGGTTACGGCGCTTCATGCACTATTTTATTTTTTGCACAGTCATGACTGTGCTTGAAGTTGGGGCGGAAAGATACACCGCCAGCATCAACTACATCCACTGGACCTGGTACGCCACTTGGCTTAGCTTGTTTATTACCTTCTTTCTTTCCCGAAAATTCTATGTGTGGTTCTTCAAAGTGAATGACGATGGGGTTCTGTAACATAAAAGAAGGACATCATCAGCCTGGCCAAAACTCCCGGCTAACGATATCCCCCGCTTCATTATTTTTCCGATCTCCTCCAACAAAATCCCGGCGAGTATATGATCCGACCCACAATTGGCAGATATTGAGAAGCATAATCGGGTATGGTATCATAATAGAAAATGAATAACTCTTGACGGTCAAAGCTATCCAAGATAATGGATGGCCGAGAAGGGTAATACCGGGACGGGTTTAGGCCGCCCATGGCATTTCTTCCGTTAGAAGTCAGCATACCTGGGTGGGTAGCCTTTTATAGGGCTACCCTTAAGTGTTCTTTACTGTCCCATCAATAATGAAGGGGGGGAACTTATAGAACCCATTGCTTTCCTGATGGCAACCGCTCCCCAGTATTCCAGTCAGCAATTTAGATTTCTTCTCTTCCCAGGTTGCCGTTTCCTTAAACGCTGTAGGTAACGTGAGATAGGAGGGATTGTATTGAATATGAAAAACAGACCATTAAGCCTTCTTTTGACCCTTGTTTTTGCCTTTGTTTTCTTGGCCCCATCTTTCCTGCTGCCGGCTGAGGCCACCGCCGCCGCCCCGACCGTCACTGCTTTAAGCGCTTCTTCCATCGATGACGACTCAGCCACCCTGAACGGCCGGTTGACTTCAGCGGGGACCTACGATGTAGTTGAGTACGGTTTCTATTATGATGATGATGATAATGTGACTACGAGCGACGCCAAGATAAGAGCTGGGACCGGTAACTTGGATGAAGATGAAGAATTTGAAGCAACGATCAACGGTCTTAAACCCGATACCCGCTATTGGTTTAGGGCTTATATCATCTATGACAATAGCCGGGAGCGCACCGTGTTATCCGCCACTACCCGCACTTTCACCACCACTGACAGTGGAGCTGAAGACCGGCCGGAGGTGTCTACCGATTCTGCTACCAGCATAACCTCCAACAGCGCCCGATTAAACGGGGAAATTGACTCTATTGGCGCTTCCAGGATCACCGAATACGGATTCTATTATGGGACCAAATCCTCCCCCTCAACCAAGAAAAAAGTGGGCAGCCGAATTGACGAAGGAGATGACTTCAGCTACAAGCTGACCGGGTTGAAGTCGGATACCCGGTATTATTTCCGGGCCTATGCCCGTAATGCGGAAGGGATCTCTTATGGTAGCGTACGCAGCTTTTTCACCGAGGAAGGCGATGAAAAGCCCTCCGTCACCACCAAAGCAGTCACCACTGGAGATGGCTATGCCACCCTTTATGGGGTGGTCACCGATGAAGGTGACTCTGACATCGAAGCCTATGGATTTTACTACGGGACCACCAGCAATACCCCGAACAAAATAAAGGTGGGCAACAGGATTGCGGAAGACAAAACCTTCAGCTACCAGTTGACTGGCCTGGCTCCGGGCAACTACTACGTCAAGGCCTACGCCACCAATGACGGGGGTACCAGTTATGGAACCCTGCGGAGCTTTGAAGTGACTCGCTCCAGCGCTCCCAGCGTTTTCTTTATCGGCTCCTCCTATTACAACATCCGCGGAACCTATCAAGCCGGAGAAGCCGCCCCCTATATCAAGAACAGCCGTACTTACCTGCCCATCAGACCGGTGGGGAATTCGGTGGGTATAGCGGATAAGGATATAGTCTGGAATGCTAATACCCGCACGGTAACCTTAACGAAGGGCACCACCACGGTCAGACTGGAGATCGGCAGTCCAATCATGTATGTGAACGGATCGGCGGTTACAATGGACACTGCTCCGGAAATCAGTAATTCCCGGGCGTGTCTGCCCATCGCCCATATTGTCAGGATATTTGGTTATACTGCCTACTGGGACGGCGCCAGCCGCGCGGTAACCATCCGGTAAACATTTTAAGCCCCTCGGTCCGTCATGGAAAGTTGATATCTTGGCAGAAAAATAATATGAAGCTAAACGCAAGGCGTTAGGAAAATACCCGTGACTGAGACGTAAATTATTACGTCGATTGAACGGGTATTTCCTTTTAATGCAGCTATCAGCCTCTCTTGACAGCCTGAGGGCGGGTCTTGATTCCATCCCCTGCCCTGAATCTTAAACGGCCCCCGCTGCCTGGTCTTCCAGCTTGTAAGAATCCTCCCATATCTCGATTTACCCCACCTTAAAAAGGCTGCAAATGGATTTGTCCTACCTGGTCTGCGGCAATTTGCCTGAAAAATAGCGGCCAGCCAGCTGCTCTTACGTTTTTTAGCCCGTTCGCCGCCGATTCCTCCGCAGGTTTAAGCTAAGTCCAGGGTTCAGGAGTACCCTCCCGGACTACTAAATTCGAGGAAGGAGGAAATCTGATGGCAGTAAACGCCACCCCCATCGCCAGCGATGTAGCCCTAGTCTACAATAATGCCGGCAAAACTGTGACTCGCCGCTATTCCGATCTAAAGGTCGAGGCCAGCGACGCGGACGTTTTCGATGTGGTCGCCGGTGCAAACGGCTTCGACAGCTTGCAGGACCTGACCATGACTTCGATTCAGCGCCGGTCCACCAATGAACTTGAAGAAGTCATCTAGCACCAATGGAAGAATCAATTGGGAAAGGAGGATAACGCATGAGGATTCTGGAGATGAGTTTCTCTACTGAATTGGGCCGGACCAAGGTAATCCGTGTCTATGAAGCCAAAGAGAGCTTGACTGGCCCTGAAGTATCGGCCTGTATGGATAATGTAGTAGCCAAAAACGTTTTCACCAGCCCCGGCGGCAACATAACCGGCAAAGTCAAAGCCCAGGTAGTTACCACCAGCACTGCCGACCTGACTCTGGTATAAATACTGATTTCGACCATCGCCGGGGACCTTCCCCGGCGTATTATTTGTAAAGGGGACCTAAATATGGAAGATTTGCTTAATATTATTGCCAACGTTGGCTTTCCGATTGCGGTATCCTTGTTCCTGCTGGTGCGGGTGGAGAGCAAGGTGACTTGCTTGACCGAGGCCATCAACTCCCTGCGCGAGGCCATCCTGCTGATGCCCAGCCAGGATGCCGTCCGGTCATTGTCGGCAGCCCGGACCACTGCCAGGGAGGCTTGATGATTGAAATCATCCCTAACCAATTCGACTTCGGTTCGCTCCAGTCCCGTACATACACCCGCCGCGTCATCATCCACCATTCTGCCAGTCCTGACGTATCCGCATCAGTCATTCATGATTGGCACCGGCGGAAGGATTGGAGCGGTATCGGCTATCATGCCGTCATACGGGCCGATGGAGCTGTAGAGGCAGGCCGTCCCCTGGATGCGGTGGGCGCCCACGCCGGCTCCGCTGCCAATCGGGACAGCATCGGTATTTGCCTGACCGGTAATTTCATGATGCAACCACCCTCGAGAAGCCAGATGGATTCGCTGCCAAGGCTGCTCGATTACCTGGAAGACCGCTACGGGACCAGACTGGAGGTACTGCGCCATAAGGATGTGGCCACCACCGACTGCCCAGGCATTCATTTTCCCTGGCCGGAGAGCAGCTGGCTGCCGGTGGACTCCGAAGTGAATGCCGGCCTACCTGAAACCGTGCCGATCACCTGGAAAGATTCTTTGGTA
This sequence comes from Bacillota bacterium, assembly GCA_022706565.1. GTDB lineage: Bacteria > Bacillota > Syntrophomonadia > Syntrophomonadales > Syntrophomonadaceae > PHAA01. Next base: position 5,596 of record JAKJCH010000049.1, read on the forward strand.
TCCGAAGCCCGGGCTTGCCAGTTGATAACGGATAACCACCACCCCGACGATCCCGCTCCCAAATGGTTCGTACTGGCGGTGGGGCTAAATATCATGAAAGGAATGGGAAAGATTGACGCCAAGTAGAGACATGAATATTATAAATTTCAAGGTCTGGATCGAAGCAAAGGGCGGTACCTGCCGTTTAGGCAAGGCGAAGATGAACTGCATTCTCAGTGTAGATCATATTGAGCCGGGCCTGTGGGCCGCCTTGTATGCGCAGCAAACCCCCAATGGCTTGTTGGTAGTGGAGCTATCGGAATACTTCTCGTCGGCTGCGGCCGCCTGGCAGGCGCTCGACGACCCCGCCAGTCCCAGCGAGCCGCCGCGGCTTTTCCGAGATTGGGTGGGTGAGCAATACCTGACTGACCGCAGCGCCCGGGTGGAGAAGCTGGACCTCTGAATAGACAGATGCACAAAAGCCCGCCGGGAACGAGATTTCCGGCGGGCTTTAGTATGTCTATTGGCTTCGGCCTTATGAGATTGATTCTCCCCCCGCGGCTTGCCGGTTGAAGATCCAAAATTTCTTTTCATGTTCGGCCATATTCTGGTAGGCATAGCGAAATTGCTGCTCGATATGTCCAGGCAGCGACGACGCGCCCTTGGCATCCAGGTAGGATTCCATTTCCTCTTTGATATGGTGCTCGGTCAAATACACATAATGAATCTCGTGTTCATCGTCGTGGCTGTAGGCGATATAGTAGCGATCGATCCACAGGGTGTAGAAGTTACTCTTCACCACCAGCGGATGTGGATTCTGCAGGTTAAGCTTGCCCGCCATGACCGCATCATCAGGTAATGTGATGGCCAGATGATCAGCCACCACATGGGTCAAGGCCATAATCTTCTCAATGGGCAATTTTTTATTCATTCACTTAAATTACCATATTCTGTACTTCTCGACAACCTTTATCTCATCACGACCGGCGCCATGTCTTTTCATACACTTTTCCCTCGACTCCCGGTACATCGTAGGTTCACCGCTGTAAAACCCAATTCCTGGCAGGATATTGTGTCCCTGGCATTGTACTCAGTCGCCTAACTGGTTTAATATTAGGAAAATAGATAGTCGAGGTGAAGAGGATGAAAATAGTCGCGTGTGTAAAAGCAGTGCCAGAAGAACAGGATATATCAATAAAACCCGATCATACCCTGGATTTAAGCAAAGCTGAGCTGAAAGTCGGCCAGTATGATCTTAACGCCGTGGAGGCCGCGGTACAGCTACAGGAAGCCACCGGCAGCGAGGAACCGCTCCTGGTCAGTATAGGCACCCCCAAAGGCCTCAAGAATACCAAGCTGCAGAAGGCCATGTTATCCCGCGGGGCTGGCGCATTGTTCGGCGTCGCCGACGACTCCTTGGATTCCATCGATGCCCTTGCCACCGCCAGCATCCTGGCTGCCGCCATCACCAAGATCGGCGGAGTGGACCTGGTAGTGTGCGGAGAAGGCTCAGGCGACATCTATTCCCAACAGGTGGGCCCCCTGCTGGGGCAGTTATTGGGCTTTGCCAACCTCAATGCAGTCAGCCGCATCACCCCCCGGGGCGAAAAGCTGGAGGTGGAGCGCACCCTGGAGAATGAAGTCGAGGTGCTGGAGGTCACCCTGCCGGCAGTATTGTCAGTGACTACCGATATCAATAAGGCCCGCATTCCCGGATTGAAAGAAATCCTGGCCGCCGGCAAGAAGCCGATAACCGTTTGGGGGGCCGGCGACCTGGCGATGACCGCCGCCAGCAATATCGAGGTCATCAGCACCCTGGCCCCGCCCAAAGCCGAGCGCAAGCAGATAGTACTCGAAGGGGACAGCGATGAGAACATCAGCCAGCTGGCCGACAACCTTCGTAAAGTACTTTAATTGAGGGGGTGTGGAAAATGAGTAAACTAGCCAAAGTATTTGTATTTGCCGAACACGTGGACGCCATGCGGGAACTGGCCCAGGGCGCGGCCCAACTGGGCGAAACCACCGCTCTCATCTGGGCTGGTGACAAGAGCCAGGCTGGTGGCACCGACACGGTTTATTACCTGGGTGAGTTGAGCAATGAACGTATCCTGGAGCACTACGCGCCAACTATTATAAATCTAATCAAAACCGAACAGCCCAGTCTGGTGCTGGTGGAATCGAGCCGCAAAGGCCGTCTCATGGCCGGGATAATAGCTGCCGCCATGGGCACCAGCGTGCTGGCCGATGCCGCTCAGATCACTGTCGACAACGGGGTAGTCACCCAACGCATGGTCTATGGAGGAGCGGCTCTCAGCACCGAGCGTTCCACCGCCCCCACCACCGTAGCCACTGTGAGCGCAGGGATTTTCGAAGCGACTGACACCGGCAAGGCCGCCAACCTGGTGGAGGTGCCCTTTATTGCCCCCGCCCCAACCGTCAAATGCCTGGAACGCAAGATCAAAGCTGGGGAGAGCGTAAACCTGCGGGCCGCCAAACGGATAGTCGCGGTAGGGCGCGGATTCACCTCTCCGGAAGAACTACAGTTGGCGGAGCAACTGGCGGCGGCTATCGGCGCTGAAGTAGGCTGCACCCGTCCCATCGCCGAGGAAGAGAAATGGATGGACAAAGCTCGTTATATCGGGGTATCGGGAGTTATGGCCAAACCCGAGCTGTACATTGGCATCGGTATTTCCGGGCAGGTGCAGCATATGGTGGGGGTAAGTTCGGCCCGCACCATAATCGCCATCAACTCTGATAAAAACGCCATGATCTTCAACCAATGCGATTACGGTATTGTTGGTGACCTCAAGACCGTCCTGCCGGCCCTGACCGCCAAGCTGAGCAAATAACCGCGGGTAGTCCCGCTGCAATCGCACCGCAGCAGCTGGAACCTGGGATTTGGCCCTGAGAGCTGCCGGGGTGCACACGGATACCAGCAGTTCCGCCCGGTAACCAGCAGGCGACCGGGTGGAATTGTTCATGTATTGCCATCACTGCCGTCTAATCGGAAAAAGAAATGGCCAGGCACAAATTGCCCGGCCATAAGTAGAGGGACTGCGTCGGATCGGAACTGGTTTTATTATAACAGCCAGTCCATGTAGAAACATGTTGAACCCTGTACCTCATAATTTGTTTTTAAAGGGGAGCGGTTGATGACAGTCAATACGTAATCCGTTCCCTTCCTCAAAATGGCAATAATGCATCTTGTTTACGAGATCATGAGAATATAAAATTGTTTGTGGAGACCAAATCGACGACTACATATATTTATAGAAATTTATAGAAAGGAGCAGTCTTTGTGATTGTTTTAGTTACCAAAGTTAGTGTCAAACCAGAGCGGGTAGAAGAGTTCAAACAAACCTTCGTGACCATGGCCCGGGAGACTAGAAAAGAACCAGACTGTAACGATTATCTCCTCTTCCAGGATGTCCAGAATGCCGACGTTTGGTATACCATCGGCAGATGGAAAACCGTGGAGGCTGTTCACGCTCACATGACTTCAAAGCATTCGACTTCCGCCACTGCCAAGGCAATGGATATGCTGACTAAAGACCCGGAATTCTCGATTTGCAGAGAAGTATGCTGATTTCTACCTCGAGTATAACAGCGCCCGCATGCAAATAAGCTTTACGGGACAATCCCTTCCCGGAGAGGATTCATGGAGTCAAGGAAGCCTACATTGGCCCCCCTGACTGATCCCTCCCGCGGAGGGTTTTTTTTTGATAAGCTGCCGGGCGATTTTCGTATTATAGTTAGAAAAATTTTTTCCACCCCGACGCAAGGATTGTTTCATTATGGTCGTGTTTCAAGTAGAGGAGATTACTATGGCAGTTTTGCACCCGGACCACGATGACATAGCCGCGGCTCTGCAGAAGTATTCGGATATGGTATATCGAATCTGTTTCGTCTACCTGGGCCGCCGGCCCGAAGCGGACGACGTCTTCCAGGAGGTTTTCCTGAAGCTGTTGCGCCAGGGATTCTCCTTCAAAGACGAAGACCACCAGAAAGCCTGGCTGATCAGGGTAACCATCAACCAATGCAAAGATGTGCTGAAGGGATTCTGGTGGAAACGGATCGACCTGATGGAGCACCTGGAACTCCCCGCCGGTGACGCGCACGAAAGTGAGATCCTGCAGGAGGTGCTCTCCCTCCCCCACAAGTACAAAGCAGTGATCTACCTCTATTATTACCAGGAGTACACCGTACCCCAGATGGCGGAGTTGCTGCAGCGCAGCGAGAATACCATTTATTCGCAGCTGCATCGGGCCAGGGAACTTATGAGACAGAGACTGGAGGGAAAAGGACATGAAGCAACGTTTTAAATCAGCTTTGGATCGGATCGAAGCTGATGAAGCCCTGGTGAGCCGCACGGAAGCCGGTCTAAGGGCCGATTTTGCCGGGAACCAAGCCCCAACCAACTGTGTGAAAGGGAGGATAAATGAAATGAAGAAATTCGCCATAGCCGCCTGCCTGGCACTGCTACTGATAGGGGGAGGATTTGCCTACTCCACCCCGACATCTTATCTATGCGTGGACATCAACCCCAGTATCGAACTGGGCATCAACCCCTTCG
>JAKJCH010000004.1:0-18461 GCA_022706565.1 Bacillota bacterium
TGGCACCGGTCTCCAAAACCTCGGCCAGTTGCCCTAAAGGTCCCTTGTCCACATCCTCAACCTGCATGCCTATAAGCTGAAAATGATAGAAACTGCCTTCCGGGAGAGGATACAACTGGTCGGTAGTCACATTGAGGAACACGTTGCGCAGTTGTTCGGCTGCCTCCATATCGTCAATGCCGCGAAATTTCATCAGCATCATTCCCCCATGGGGCGAGCACTGGTCCAGGGTCAACTCAAGCGCCTCCTTGGCTCGCAGCACCAGGTATTTTTGTCCGGGCTGGAAGCGATCGGGAAAGTCGGTCAGGAGCTGCACCTTGACTGAACCCTTGTAGCCATGAGTCCCGACTATTTTCCCTACTTTTATCAATTCCCTGGGGTCCATTGTGGTATTGACCTCCAATCAAGCAACTATCAACTGCTTACCGCATTATCTCGACCGCAACTTTTTTCCCGGCCTTGGCAGCCGCCGCTTTGGTCACTGTGCGGATTGACTTGGCGATCTTGCCTTGCTTACCGATTACCTTGCCCATATCTTCCGGTGCGACCCGGATTTCCAGGATGACGGCTCTTTCATTCTCAGTCTCGATTACTTCCACGTCCTCCGGTTTATCGACCAGCGAGCGGGCAATATATTCCACCAGTTCTTTCAAAGGATACACCCCCCGGTTTTCCTCCCGCTATTTGCGGGATGCCGCAAACTTGCTAATTATTCCTTGCTTCTGCAAGAGAGATTTGGCGGTGTCAGAAGGTTTGGCGCCGGTTGCCAGCCACTTCAAAGCCTTCTCCTCATCTATCTTGATGGTAGCAGGATTGGTCCCCGGATCATAATAACCTATCTCTTCAATGAATCTGCCATCACGCGGGGTCCTGGAATCAGCCACCACTACCCGGTAAAACGGATGCTTTTTGGCCCCCATCCTTTTTAGCCTGATCTTTGTTGCCATGTTTTCACCTCCTTGTCAATGTTCACTTATGTTAATCGGTCGGGGCATTAAGATAAAACAACGTCATGCCGCAACCAGATCTATAAGTCAAGTCCCGTCTTAAAAGGGCAGTTTAAGATTCGGAAACCCTGCCCGTTTGCCCTTCTTGCCCGTTAAATCAGTCAATTGTTTCATCAATTTGCGGGCATCTTCGAATTGTTTGAGTAAGCGGTTGACATCCTGAACTCTGGTTCCGCTGCCCCGGGCTACTCGTTTCTTGCGGCTGCCGTTCAGAATTTGCGGATTTCTTCTCTCTGCAGGGGTCATAGACTTAATGATTGCCTCGACATGGGACAGCTCTCTTTCATCTATTTCACCTTGCATCGACCGAACGTGTTTCCCCATGCCGGGGATCATCCCCAGCAGGTCTTCCAAAGGCCCCATGGACCGAACCTGCTGCATCTGCTGCAGGAAATCGTCAAGGGTGAATTCCTGTTGGCGGATTTTTCTCTCCATTTCACGGGCCTGGCTCTGATCGAATTTATCCTGGGCTTTTTCCACCAAGGTCAAAATATCACCCATTCCCAGAATTCGCGAAGCCATCCGATCTGGATGAAAGACCTCCAAAGCATCCAGTTTTTCACCCATACCGACCAACTTAATAGGGCAACCGGTAACCGCTTTGACCGACAGGGCAGCGCCGCCGCGGGTATCTCCATCCAGTTTGGTCAGGATAACTCCTGTCAGGGCCAGCTCATTATTAAAAGCCTCGGCTACGTTGACTGCGTCCTGACCCGTCATGGCATCGACCACTAGCAGGACCTCCTGGGGCTTGACCCGGTCTTTTATATCGGCCAGTTCATCCATCAGTTCCTGATTGATATGCAATCTACCGGCGGTATCGATGATGACCACATCACGGTTGTTGGCGTTGGCAAATTCCAAGGAGGCGGGGGCGATATCGACTGGGTTTCCCTGCCCCATGGAGAACACTGGTACTCCGACCTGTTCTCCCAGCACCTGCAGTTGTTTTATGGCGGCGGGACGGTAAACGTCGCAGGCCACCAATAGAGGTCTTCTCCCCTGTTTTATAAGGCTCTTGGCCAGTTTGGCGACGGTAGTCGTTTTACCAGCCCCTTGTAGTCCGACCACCATGAAGACAGTAGGCGGTTTGGGAGCCATGGTAAGTTTATTCTCAGCTTCGCCCATCAGCCTGGTCATCTCGTCATGGACTATTTTAATAACCTGCTGCCCTGGGGTCACGCTCTGTAAAACGTCGTGCCCAATTGCCCGCTGGCTCACATTGGCTACAAAATCCTTGACTACCTTGTAATTAACATCAGCCTCCAGAAGAGCCAGCCGAACTTCGCGCATAGCCATTTTGACGTCTTCCTCGGTTATCTTGCCCTTGCCGCGTAGTTTTCTGAAGACTTCCTGCAGCCGATCTGATAAACCCTCAAAAGCCACACTATCTCTCCTTTACCTAAAGTAGTGCCGATATCTCTTCTATCAGACTGACTGCTTGATTCAGCCGGGGATTGTCAGCCTTCGAATCCTCCAGGATCAACTTCAATTCATCCAGGTTCTGCCGAGTGCGCTGGAATCTTGCCACCAGTCCCAACTTGTCCTCAAAATCCTGCAAAATGCCCTCGGCCCGTTTCACCAGATCGTAGACTGCCTGCCGGCTGGTATTCATGGAAGCAGCAATTTCGGACAACGACCAGTCATTCTCGTAATGCATATTTAAAGCTTCTTGTTGTTTGGCGGTTAGTAATGGGCCATAGAAATCTTTGAGTAACACAACCTGACTGACTTTCTCCAGCATGAGGCCACTCCCCTATGTAAAGCTTTTTCACTTTACTAAACGATTTTAGATCTTTGCCACGATATTGTCAAGTTCCGCGGGCAGGTATAGGAATAAACCACTCCCTTTTGCTTTCATATCTAAAATACAATAGAATTATTTCTATAAATATACACTGCTTGGGAGTGACGAAATTATGGAAAAGATAGCCCTGGTGGCCGACAGCGCCTGTGACCTGCCCCAAAACCTGGTTGAACAGTACGGGATCAAAATCCTCCCTTTGAAAGTAATCTATCCGCATGGGGAATACTCGGACCGGGTCGATATCGATCCGGATGACGTCTACAGGCGGATGCCCGATGAGATACCTACCACCTCCCAACCCAGCCTGCAGGAGATCAAGACGGTTTTTGCTCGCTGTCATGGGGATGGGTTTACTCACATATTGGCTATCGCCCTTTCCAGCCGGCTGTCGGGCACGTTTCAAGCTATGGAATTGGCGGCCCGGGACTTCAACGACATAACCATTAAGGTGTTCGACACGCGCACCCTATCGATGGCAACCGGTTGGATGGTCCTGGACGCTGCCCGTAACATCATGGCCGGTCTGAGCTTTGCCAAGGTCTTGGACAAACTGACCGCCTTGCAGCCCAAGGTACGCGCCTATTATGTGATAGAAACCCTGGAATACCTACGCCGTGGGGGCCGCATCGGTTTGGTGGCAGGAATGCTGGGTGAACTCCTGAATCTTAAACCCATTATCGGTGTCAACCTGGATGGAATATACTATACCCACGCCAAAGTCCGGGGTCGGGCAAAATCCATTGAGAGACTAATGGATCTGGTCACCGAGACGGTTGGCAATCGCCCCTTCAACTTGGCTGTAATGCATGGCGGGGCCAGGGAAATTGGCGATAAAATAGCCGCCAAGCTTGGCCAAATGCCGAATCTGAAGGAAATAATATTCTCAGATATCAGCCCCGCTCTGGGAGTACACACTGGCCCGGGCCTGCTGGCGGTATGTTTCTACGAACTCTAAAAACCGCTGATAATAAGGATTCTTCAATCTGCGGAAACAAGCTGGAGCGAAAATTATGGCGATGTTCAGATAACGTTGATGTAAAAGCCCGTAAATGCAAACATCAGGGCTGAATTTAACTATATCCTAAATTTTCCCAACAAGTTATAATGGTCTCACTCTATTAATGTGGGGACTATTTATTATGTTTAGGCTGCCTTTGATTATCATAACCCTTATAATCATGCTTTTTATGACCTCTCCTATTCAAGCTTCACCTTTGGAAGCTACTCATGCTCCAGTTGATTCAACCGGGGTAGCCAACCACATGGTGGCGGATTTTGCCCTACTGGCTTCGTTGTTAGACAATGCCGAACCCTGCGGAGAGTATCTGGTAATTCATCAATTCCGGGATCAAGAATCGGCAGCAGCCTACCTCACTGCCGGTTTCGAAGCAGACCTGGCCTGCCAGTTAACAGCTTTTTTGCTGACGTACAGTCCGGATAGCGAGCGGTTAGTGGTTATACCCAGCGAATTCATTCCTATGATTAACGCTGCAGATCTGCCCTACCTGCAAGTCAGGCTCACCTCCCCCGAAACTGCAGTGGTTTTCCGCTACTATGATGATTGTTACCAGCCAGGAGACCGATACTGTTACACAATCAAAGCCAACCTGTACGAAGAGCATTGGAAAATATCTGACCTGCAACTTGCTCCCGTTATTGGCAAATAGAGTTTAGGCCTGATTCTTAAGGAGACTTTGCCTGACCCTGCGCAACAGCAAGTCCACACATAGGGTTATATTCTCGGGGACATATACTTTCAGCCTCTCACGATAGTAACGCTCAAAGAGGTTTTGCTTTATCGTCTCATCATCCAATCCTGAATCAAGCATCTCCACAATAGTGTCGTAGGCGTCCTGAGCAGTGTCCAAAGCTCGCTGATAAAAGTCGGGTATTTCCTCGTTAACCCAGATCCTTTCATGTGGGATTGCCAGTACCTTGGTTGGATAGCTCATTAGCCGGCGGACACTGGCCATATAGATTTCGAAATCCTGGAAAAAGATAGGGAAGATCAATTCATCCGAGGTTTGGAATCCAGCTGTATCCGAAAGAAACATTACCTGGTCATCAGGCAGGTAAAAGGCCAGGTTGCAGGGACTATGACCAGGCACATCGATGACCTCCAGCTTCAATCCTCCGCCCAAATCAAGTTCATCACCACCCTTGACGATGGTATCAACGATGATTTGTTCCGGGACAGGCGTTTTTATATCCTCATCGATCAGGCCCTCGCGCAACAGCAGTTCTGTCATCCTCTCGTCCTGGCTGAAGAAATTCTTCAGAATCTTGGGATTGGATAGAACTTTTTTCGCTTCGGCACTGGCTACTAGTTGAGCCTGGGGGAAAAGATCACGCAGGGCCGGAATGCCGCATACATGGTCAAAATGGGCATGTGATGCCACTAGGTACTCGATGTGCGGTTTGTCTGTCATGGGCGTCCATTGCTGCCGGAAACTGACTACGCTCCCACTGACTCCGCATTCAACTATCGCCGCCTTCTCCTGCCCTACTACATAATGGTTGAAATGCCGGTTACCGAGACAGATTACATTTTCGGTCAGCCTCATCATTAATCTCTCCCTTCTGTAAAAAACATTCCAGTTATTGCTTAATATAGCATAAGTTTTCCTGCCCATATCTTAAGTATATTCGTTATCAACAAAAAAAAGGATTCCCTCTCAAGGAAATCCTAATTTTGGTCTGGTGGGCGATGACGGGCTCGAACCGCCGACATCCTGCTTGTAAGGCAGGCGCTCTCCCAACTGAGCTAATCGCCCTGGTGACCCCTGGGGGACTCGAACCCCCGTTACCGCCGTGAAAGGGCGGTGTCTTAGACCGCTTGACCAAGGGGCCGGATTGGTGGGCCTACCAGGATTCGAACCTGGGACCAACCGGTTATGAGCCGGTAGCTCTACCAACTGAGCTATAGGCCCGAGGTCTCTAAAAACCCCGCAAGAGTTAGTATATATAATATACCTGCAAAAATCAATAGCCCGCCTACAAATATTGAAGGGGCCGAGCGGGGCAACAAAAAAGCGGTAAATAAAGAATTACCGCCGTTTTTTTCATGGCTCCCCGAGTAGGATTCGAACCTACAACCCTCCGGTTAACAGCCGGATGCTCTACCGTTGAGCTATCGAGGAAGGACCCAACGAAGCTAATTATATAATCATTAATAATCCCTGTCAATAATCGATTTACTTAACAATTCGCAGATATTATAACCGGAAATTCTTATTCGATATAATCCTTGAGCTTTTTGCTGCGGGACGGATGGCGCAGTTTACGCAAAGCCTTAGCTTCGATCTGTCTTATCCGTTCCCTGGTTACTCCGAACTCCTGGCCTACTTCTTCCAGAGTCCGCGGGCGTCCGTCATCAAGCCCGAACCGTAGTCTCAGGACCTTCTCTTCCCGATCGGTGAGAGTGTTCAAGATGCCGTCCATGTGCTCCCGGAGAAGAACAAATGAGGCCGATTCTTCCGGAGATTCGGCTTCCTCATCGGTAATAAAATCACCTAAATGACTGTCGTCCTCTTCACCTATCGGAGTCTCCAGGGAAACGGGTTCCTGGGCCACCTTCATGATCTCGATGACCCTCTCCACCGTTATATCCATCTCTTCGCCCACCTCACTGGGAGTTGGCTCACGCCCCAAAGTCTGCAGCAGGCTGCGTTGCACACGGGATAGCTTGTTGATCGTCTCAACCATATGGACCGGAATTCTGATAGTGCGGGCCTGATCAGCGATAGCTCTGGTAATGGCCTGTCTAATCCACCAAGTTGCGTATGTGCTGAACTTGAAGCCCTTGCGATAATCGAATTTTTCCACTGCCTTCATCAGCCCTAAGTTGCCTTCCTGGATTAAGTCCAGAAATAGCATACCCCGGCCCACATAACGTTTAGCAATGCTGACAACCAGCCTGAGGTTCGCCTCTACTAGCTTGCGTTTGGCCTCCTCGTCGCCACTCTCGATTAACAGGGCAAGCTCAATCTCCTCATTGGCAGTAAGCAATCTCACCCGTCCGATCTCTTTCAGGTACATACGGACCGGGTCGTCTATCTCTACCCCTTCGGGCACCATAACCTTTTCATTTTCGATGCTCTCCGATTCGGTATCATCAATATCATCGTCATGTTCGCCTTCCGGGCCCACAGTTATCCCCAGCGTCTTTAGATGCTCCAGGATGTCGTCCAGCATGTCCGGCTCCAGGTTATAGGTCTGTAATTCTTCCATCACCTCTTCATAAGTGAGGTGCTTCTTTTTCTTGCCTTTTTCAGCCAGACTGCTTACGCTTTCTGCAATCTTGTTATCTTTCACAGTGCATCCCCTTCCCGGGCAAAATGGGCGGTCTTATCGATATTTATCACAAATCGGATTATCGATTGGAAATTTCCTTGGTCGGCTAATGTCTCTACTTGTTCATAGATTCTTTGCCATTCCCGCTCAGCCTTCTTTTTTTCCACTCGCATTATAAATTCTTCCACCTCAATATACAGATCCTCGTTCTCTTCCCCCATGAGCATTGCTATTCGGGCGTAGGCTGAAGCATCGCTGTCATTGGGATGAGCGGTCATCATACGGTGCAGCTTTTCTTCGGGGGTGCCATCCATTCGTTCATATTCTCTGATAAAGTTCTGGTATACGTCATCAGCGAAAAATTTTATGCCAATGCGGGACTTGATCTTGTCATACAAATCCGGAGATTTGAGCATGGCTGCCAAAATTTTCTCCTGCAGACCATATTTACCGTATTTAATATTATCCCTGTTTATTCCATTATTATTCCTGTACCGCCCGCTGAACTTATGTCTATGAACCTGGCGATACTCCTGATAGATCAGGTTTTCTTCCACCTTAAGCTTGCGGGCCAGCATTTTGATATAAGTGTCCCGCTCAACTATGCTGCCAAGGTTATCAATATCCTCTTTGAGAGCATTTATGATTCTTATCTTGTCGTCCAGTTCTAATACAGGCGTAGCAAGGATCAGCCGGTTTAACTTAAACTCTATGTCGCTGCATACATTATTCTCGATATAATGCCAAAATTCCTTTTTCCCAGAAGATTCAATCAAATCGTCCGGATCCTGACCCGGGGGGAGGCTGATAATCTCGACCTTGACCTGGGCTTCACGCAAGACAATGGCCGCCCGCAGAGTGGCATTTTGACCGGCTTCATCACCATCATAAAGAATGGTTACCTTTTCCGTATACCTATGCAGCAGGCGGGCCTGTTCTTCCGTCAAGGCTGTTCCTAGCGAAGCCACCACGTTCATAATACCCGTCTGCTGGAGTTTTATGCAGTCCATGTACCCTTCCACCAGGAAGGCATTATTATTCTGCCGAATAGCCTCCCGGGCCTGGGCCAACCCGTATAAATTCTTACGTTTAGAAAACAGTTCGGTTTCTGGGGTATTCAAATACTTAGGCATTGCATCGCCCAAGCTCCTGCCCCCAAATCCAATAACATCCTGATTGTAGAGCATGATCGGGAATATAATCCGATGCCGAAATAGGTCATAGAATCGGCTCTGGTTATCACTTCTCTTGACCAGACCTGAGGACTTGATTGCCTCTGCATTAAACCCCCGTCCCAACAAGTAATTGGTCAACTCCTGCCAGTTATCCTCAGCATACCCCAATCGGTAGGTCTCTATAGTCTGTTGAGTAATACCGCGTTTACTCAAATAGGAGCGGGCGTCATCTCCCTGAGCTGACAGCAGCTTTTGATGATAGAACTGGGCTGCGGCATTGTTTATGCTGATAATGGCCTTCTGCTGATCTATCCTGCCGCGATCCCGGGGTCGGCTGATATCCACCCCGGCCTTGGCCGCCAATATCTCCAGAGCCTCCCTGAACTCCAATCCATCCCTTTTCATAAGGAAGGTAAAGATATTGCCGCCAATATGACAGCCAAAACAGTAAAACATCTGCTTGTCCCGGCTCACACTGAACGATGCCGTCTTTTCCCCATGGAATGGGCATAGGCCCCAGTAATTGTTGCCTTTCCGGCTGAGCTGGACAGATTCAGAGATCAACTCCACTATATCCAGCTGGGATTGTATCTGCCGAATCTTTTGATCATCTTCCAAATATGCCATAACTCAACCTACTATTCGATATTGTTCGGGAAATCCCTTTTTACCTTAAGAAAAAAAACGATCAAGGTCGGTGTCGCATTTAATATCCAAATACCCCCCTAGTATCCGGTACCATGGACTGAGGGATGTAGATGTCCTTAAACAGGTTTATGCAGTAAGCATCACTCATACCTGAAATGTAATCCAGGACAGCTCTTTCCAGACCTTCTTCCTCGGCGATCTGGAGATATAAAGGACTCATTTTGCCCGGGTTTTTCTTGTAGTAATCGTACAGGTTGGAAACAATGAACATGGCCCGATTGCGCTCTTCCTGGCATACTGGGCCGCGATATATGGTTTCAAACATGAACTCCCGCAACCCCCATAACGCTCTCTCTACCTCATGGCTGGGTTCCACCACCAGCTTCTCGCCTGCCTCCATCAATCTTCGGGTATGGTCGATCGTATCAATCACCAAGGTGGCTATCCGCTGGCTGTGGGTAACCCCTAAAACCTCAAGGAAACCCGCAGGGATCTGTTCGAGGGTCAATAGCCCAGCCCGGATGGCATCATCGATATCATGCTGAACATAAGCAATCTTGTCAGCGATTCGAATCACTTGCCCTTCCAAGGTAGATGCATAAGCCCCCCCTTGTCCATAGCCGCTGTGATTTAGAACCCCATCCAAAACCTCCGCAGACAAGTTCAGTCCGCTGTTCCCTTTGTGCTGTTCGACTCTGGTAAGCACCCGCACGCTGTTCTCACTATGTCTGAAGTGGCCGCCGGTTATCTCGTTTAATATCTGCTCCCCTGAATGGGCGAAAGGAGTGTGACCGACATCATGGGCCAGGGCAATGGCTTCGATCAAATCCAGGTTGAGGTTCAATCCAGCCCCGATAGTACGTGCTATCTGATTCACTTCCAGGGTATGGGTCAACCGGGTGCGATAATGATCACCAGGAGGAGCAACAAATACCTGGGTCTTATGTTTTAAGCGCCGAAAAGACTTTGAGTGTATGATACGGTCCCGATCCACCATGAAACAGGTGCGGACAGGATCGGGTTCTTCCTTTTTTTGGCGCCCGGCTGAATCCTTGGCCATGACCGCATACCGGCTCAAGCCGAATGACTCCCGGCCCTCTATTTCCTCCCTCACCGTCACCACCTTCACCCCCTTTCAGACAGATAGTCTCCATTTACAGGTTAAACAAGCTCCATCGCCCATGATCAGCCTCACTCCGACCAAATATCTTATCCGGACCTATGTCCCGGTATCAGGTCACATGACAGTCAACCAAATAGTCACTATCCATACTGCTTAGTATCCGAGACCCTGGGCAAGATATCTTGCCCTCAGGCAGGGGCGAATACTCTTAATACGTCTTTGGACAAAAAAACTTTCTATCCCTCCATATACTACAACCAAGGTCTAATTCCTTTAAATTCTGTTGATCGTTTTCCAACCGGACAAAAAAGGAGCCCTGTTGCCAGGACTCCCTGCCATTTTGCAAAATCTAGCCGTTATTTATTTTGGCTTGGGCTGCTGCCAGACGGGCGATGGGGATACGGTAAGGCGAACAGCTTACATAATTCAGCCCGATGAGATGACAGAATTCTACCGAACTAGGCTCTCCGCCGTGCTCGCCGCATATACCCATTAAGATGTCAGGACGTGTGGCGCGCGCCTTCTCAACCGCGATCTTCATAAGGCCGCCCACCCCTTTGCGATCCAAGACGGCAAAAGGATTATCTTTCATTATCTTGCGCTCCAGATAAACCGGTATGAATTTGCCTTCAGCATCATCCCGGCTGAATCCCAGCGCGGTCTGGGTCAGGTCATTGGTTCCAAATGAAAAGAACTCTGCCAGCTCAGCAATTTCATCGGCCACTATACAAGCGCGGGGCAATTCCAGCATGGTTCCCAGGACAAATTTCAGCTCTTGGTTATGAACCTGTTTCAATTCTTCATAAACCTTCAGGATATCATCGCGCAACAGGGCAAATTCCATCTGGTCCATGACCAGAGGGATTTCTACCTCGGTGAAAGTATCGATCCCTTCTTCTTGGAGCAGGTACATGGCCTCGAATATGGCCCGAGCTTGCATCATATATATCTCCGGGTAAGTCAATCCCAAACGGCATCCCCGATGACCCAGCATCGGATTGGATTCCGATAATGAATGCACCTTCTTGGCCAATTGTTCCTTGGCAAAGATCTCATAGGGGTTGGAACCCCGGTATTTCATATCAGCGATTTCCAGCATCAGCGATTCATGATCAGGCAGAAACTCATGCAAGGGCGGATCCAAGAGCCGGATGGTCACAGGATACGGCGCCATGGCCTTTAAGATTCCGTAAAAGTCGTCGCGCTGAAAGGGGAGCAGCTTCTCTAGGGCAATCTGCCGATCGGCCAGATTGTCGGCTAGTATCATCTCTTGTACAATAGGCAGCCGTTCCTGGGCCATGAACATATGCTCTGTTCGACACAATCCTATCCCCTGGGCTCCGAATTCCCTAGCTCTTAAGGCATCTTCAGGAGTATCTGCATTGGCCCTTACTCCCAATCGTTTGGCCTCATCAGCCCAGCTTAACAGGGTTTGAAATTCATCTGAAAGGGTGGGCTCAATCATGGCCACTTCACCCAGCATCACGTTACCGGTGGAACCGTCCACGGTAATAATGTCGCCTTCCTTGACGGTAACGCCGTTCACGGTGAACTGTTTGGCATCGAAGTCAATCTTAATAGCCTCACACCCGCACACACATGGTTTACCCATGCCCCGCGCCACAACCGCCGCATGCGAGGTCATTCCACCACGGGCGGTCAGAACCCCCTGCGAATGAACTATTCCATGGATGTCATCGGGCGCGGTCTCGTTGCGGACCAACACCACCTTCTCACCTACTTCACCCATTTTCTCAGCTAGATCGGCATCCAGAACCACTTTGCCGCTAGCAGCCCCAGGGGAAGCCGGCAATCCCTTGGCGATCGGCTTCAACTCAACCGAGGTATCTATCTGTCTATGTAGTAACTGGTCGATTTGTTCAGGATCGATCCTGGTCAAGGCTTCTTCCTTGCTGATCAGGCCCTCGTTCACCATGTCCACTGCGATTTTTACCGCTGCCTTGGTAGTCCGTTTGCCGGATCTGGTCTGCAGCATGTACAAGACTCCCTTTTCAACAGTGAACTCTATGTCCTGCATATCGCGGTAATGCTTCTCCAGGTTGTTGCAGGTAGCTACGAACTGCTCATACACGGAGGGGAGGTTTTCTTTGAGCTTGGATATGGGCAGGGGCGTTCTGATACCGGCTACTACATCTTCTCCCTGAGCGTTGACCAGGAATTCACCGTACAATTCGCGTTCTCCGGTTGAGGGGCTGCGGGTAAAGGCGACGCCGGTACCACAATCTTCACCTAGATTGCCGAACGCCATACATTGCACGTTGACCCCGGTGCCCAGATCATCACTAATCTTATTGATTCGCCGATAGACTATGGCCCTCTGGTTGTCCCACGAACCAAACACGGCTTTGATAGCCATTATCAACTGCTCCCGCACGTCCTGAGGAAAGTCGATGGCCTTGTCCTGTTTCACCTGTGCCTTGTATTCATTTATTATTTCCTTCAATTCTCCCGCTGGAATCTCATAATCGAATATCAAACCTAATTTTCTCTTGTGTTTTTCGATAATGTCATCAAAATGCGAATGTTCCATCTCCAGCACGACATTACCAAACATCTGAATGAAACGACGATAACAATCGTATGCAAACCGTTCGTCGCCGGAGAGAACAGCCAGTCCCTGCACCGATTCGTCATTCAGCCCCAGATTCAAAATGGTATCCATCATCCCTGGCATGGACACGGCTGCTCCTGATCTTACCGACACCAGCAACGGATTATCCTTATCCCCAAAAGTCTTACCGGTTTTTTCCTCAAGTTTGGACAAGGCCGCAAATGTCTGTTCCAAGCATCCTTCCGGGAAATTCTGATTCAATGCCAGATATTCGTTGCATGCCTCGGTGGTTATCGTGAACCCTGGCGGTACCGGCAAGCCGATATTGGTCATCTCGGCCAGATTGGCACCCTTTCCGCCCAAGAGCGACCTCATTTCCGATTTCCCTTCCTCAAATAGGTAAACCCATTTCTTGCTAGACATTGCTTAACCTCCTATAGTAGATTTCGAGAATTTTGCTTGCTGTCTCTTCGACTGCACGGTTAGTTACATCGATAACCGGACAACCGAGTCTCTTCATTATTGCATCGGCATACTCCAATTCCTCCAGGATCCGCTCATAGTTGGCGTAGCTGGCCTGCCCGGTCAATCCCAAGGTTTTCAGCCTCTCGGTCCGGATGTTGCTTAATAATTCCGGTTTGATCACCAAACCTATGACCTTGCCCCGCTCCAACTGGAAAAGCTCTTCAGGCGGAGTCACCTCCGGAACCAAGGGAACATTGGCAACCTTGACCCGTTTATGAGCCAAGTACATGGAGAGAGGCGTCTTGGAAGTCCGGGACACGCCGACCAGAACAATATCGGCCAAGGTAACCCCCTTCGGGTCTTTGCCATCATCGTAACGGACTGCGAATTCCACTGCCTCCACCCGGCGGTAGTACATCTCATCAACCCGACGCAACAAGCCGGGTTCTCTCTTGGGAGCCATCTGGCTGGCCTCCTCGAAAGCTGATATTATCGGCCCCAAGACATCGACACATACCACACCAGCCAGTCGTGCCTGTTGGCGCAGATATTCCGCCAATTCGTCCAAGACCAGAGTATAAGCAATCATGAAACGATTTTCCACTGCCAAGTGTATGATTTCTGCGATGGTTTCCTTGTCACTTATGTTGGGTACCTGCCGTATCTCCATGGTACCGGAATTGAATTGACTGGCGGCTGCTCTCACAACCATTTCCGCCGTTTCACCAATGGAATCCGAAACAATAAAAACTCCGGGTAAATGACCACTCAAAATTTTATACCCCCTCTTTATTTCAAGGCCAGATCCAGGAATAGCCGGGTTATGTTGGTTTTGGTAATCCTGCCCACCACTTGTAGGCCTTCTTTGCCTGTACAACCCAGCGTCTTTCTTACTACCGGCAGGGAGTCAACCTCATGCTCGACCAGCTTTTTTACCGCTTCCACGACTGTGTCTTCAATATCAGCGGTAATAACATTGGGCATGCGGGTCATGATTACACTGACCGGCACCTTGTGAATATCAACCTGCCCCATTGTGGCCTTGAGCAGGTCCTTGCGGGAAGCCAAGCCAGTCAGGCAGTTTTCTTCCTCCACCACAAAAATGGAGCCTATGTCCTCCAGAAACAGGGTTACGATGGCATCGTAAATGCTGCATTTTTCCCTAACGACAACCGGCAGAGACATTATATCCTTGACCTTATATTGATTTAGTATCTTTTTAATCTTGGTGTTGAACCCATCGGCCTTATATGTGTAACCTACCCGGGGTTTGGCTTCCAGATAGCCCGACATGGTCAATACGGCCAGGTCCGGGCGAAGAGCGGCCCGGGTTACTTCCAACAGTTCCGCAATATTTTCACCGGTAATAGGGCCTTGGTGTTTCACGATAGCCAGGATTCTTTCTTGTCGTTCATTGAGTTCGATTTTTACCACCACCCAATTATGCTATACTTTTTGGGCTCAGCCACTTAAATCACATATACTTTATAGACTAAAAAAATCCTGTTTGGCAAGTAAAAATTTATTATAATACAATTTTCGTGAAGTCAGCCAAGGAATTTCCCATATCAGCTATGGTCTTCAACAAACCCAGCCGTGCCCCCCTTAAATCCTCATCTTCAACCATAACCATGACGGCTTCAAAGAAAATATCTATCGCCGGTCGCAGCCCAGCCAGCATCTCCAGCCCCTCCTGATATCGGCATTCCCGGAAGGCTGCCTCCACCTGCGGTCTTATCAACTGTACCAGGTTATAAAGGTTCTTTTCGCTCTCATCTACCAGCAGCTCCTGGCGCACCTCGATACTATCCCACTTTTTGGACAAATTGTGAGAACGGTTGAACACCACCATGAAATCTTCCCAATCCTTGCTTTTCCTGAACAGTCTGATCGATTCCGCGCGACCTGCGATTTGCTGTAAATCATCCAAGCCTTGATACAATACTGCATCAATCAAATCATAGGGGTAACCGCGATCCAGCATTACACCACGCATCCGTTGCAGAATGAAATCCATAAGATCTTGGGCTGTTTCTTCAGCATTGAGTTTAAGTTTAAAGCCAAACCTGGTCATAGCGGCGTGGGTATCCGTTATCAATACGCGCAAGCGGGTCTCTAACCGGAGGTCGATGATCATATAGACCACCCCCAGGGCTTGGCGTCTCAAGGCATAAGGATCCTGAGAACCCGTAGGTTTGATGCCCATTGCGAAAAACGCTGTTAAATTAAACAATTTTTCCGCCAAAGCCAGAACGGTTCCAGTAGCTGTAACCGGCAGACGATCTCCCGCAAACTTGGGCAGGTAATGCTCCAGGATAGCTTCGGCTACCTCGCTGTTTTCTGCGCTCTGCCGGGCATAGTAGCGGCCCATTATCCCCTGCAGCTCAGGGAACTCGTAGACCATACTGCTGAGCAGATCGGCCTTGCATAAAAGGGCAGCCCGATCCAGATCATCCTGGTTGCTTAATCCCAGGTTTTCGCCAATTGATACCGCCAGGCTGCGCAGGCACTCCACTTTATCCAGGATACTGCCCAGCTTTTCATGAAATAGGACATCCTTCAACCCTGGTACCAAATCCCTCAGGGGGTGGGATATATCCTCTTTCCAAAAGAAGAGGGCATCTTCCAGTCGAGCTTTCAGGACCCTTTCGTTGCCGGCCCGGACCAGGTCCATACAATAATCGGTCCCGTTCCTGACTCCGATAAAACCTGCCATTAGCTTTTGATCCGGGGAGAAGACCGGGAAATACCTCTGATGGGCTATCATGCTGGTAGTCAAAACCTCGGCCGGGACATCCAGATAGGATGGAGAGAACTGACCATAAAAGGCGGTGGGGTATTCCACCAGAAAACACACTTCATTGAGCAGATCCTCGCTTTCAATGGCAGTTCCGCCAGCCCGGGATGCTGTTTCCCTGACCTGGGACCTGATCATCTCTTTGCGCTCCGACTGGTCGACGATAACATAATTATTGCGCAAGGCGGCAAAGTATTCGTCAATACCTGCAACCTTGATTGGACCGGAAGCCAGAAAACGGTGTCCCATGGTCCAATCAGCGCTTTCGATGTTTTCTATCCGGATCGATAACAGCTGTGACCCGAAGAAAGCCAACAGCCAGCGGATAGGCCGCGCAAATCTGGTCTGGAAATAGCCCCAGCGCATAGAGCGGGGAAAATTCATTGCACTGATGATGTCGGTTAATAGACCGGCAATCAATTTCTCTGTCTGACCGCCTACTTCCTGTTTGACGGCATAAACATACTCAACCCCACCCACATCTCTAATTTCCAGATCGGACACTTCCAGGCCCTGGCTGCGGGCAAAACCAAGAGCCGCCTTGGTAGGGGCGCCATCTTGGCTGAAGGCACTGGATTTCTTCGGACCCCGGTTTTCGATCACCGTATCCTTTTGTTTTTCCTCCAGCCCTTTTACATGTAAAACCAGCCGACGGGGTGTGCCCAGGGTGATGATTTCTGAAAACTCCAGGCGGCTTTGCTGGAGTTTGGCAGCAGCAATAGTCTTTAGATCATCCAGAGCTCCGGGCATCAATGCCGAAGGTATCTCTTCAACCCCTATTTCCAGAAGCATGTCTTGGCTCATTACCCTAGGACCTCCTTTGTTTGTAACAATTCGGCTCTTAATCTCTCATCCTTTATCAGCGGATAGCCCATCCTTTCCCTCTGCTCCAGATACTCACGGGCTACGGTGCGGGCCAGGTTGCGGACCCGGCCAATATATCCGGTGCGTTCGGTTACACTGATGGCGCCGCGGGCGTCCAACAGGTTGAATAGATGCGAGCATTTCAGGACATAATCATAAGCCGGTTGTGGGAGTTTCAGGTCGGCGACCCGCCTTGCTTCCTCCTCACACAGATTGAACATGGTGGTTAATGTGGGTACGTCGGCCGCCGTGAAGTTATAATGGGAGTAATCCACCTCCGCCTGATGATGGATATCTGCATAACTTATGCCATCTACCCACTCTACGTCAAAAACACTTTCTTTGTTCTGTATATACATGGCGATGCGCTCCAGACCATAAGTTATTTCGGCGCTCACCGGATAGCAGTCGAATCCCCCGCATTGTTGAAAATAGGTGAATTGGGTGATTTCCATACCATCCAGCCAGATCTCCCAGCCCAATCCCCAGGCTCCCAAAGTAGGCGATTCCCAATTGTCCTCCACCAGCCTGATATCATGCTTTTCCGGTTCAATACCCAACTGCCGCAGACTCTCCAGGTATAGTTCGATCACGTCATCCGGCGAGGGTTTCAGGATCACCTGGAACTGGTAGTAATGCTGCAAACGATTAGGATTCTCTCCGTAGCGTCCGTCAGTGGGACGGCGGGATGGTTCCACATAGGCGACATTCCATGGTTCAGGCCCCAAGCAACGCAGGAAAGTAGCCGGGTTCATGGTTCCGGCGCCTTTTTCCAGGTCGTAGGGCTGTTGGATTACACAACCCTGTTGACCCCAGTACTTCTGCAGATTCATGATGATCTCCTGGAAATTCATTTCTTGACCCCCTGTGTATTTTGTTTTTTACCCAACTGTGGCTTTATATTAGACTTCCCTATTAAAGCTGATAATCTGGCCTCCGCCATTTGAGCCCTAAAATTAAGAAATGCCCGTAACATAACAGGGACGGGATTAACCCGCGGTTCCACCCTGCTTGACACGTGGCCCACCTCGTTGCTGCCCATTACTCCGAAACGCCTTCAGACAAAGCCCCTGCCGGTTTCCATCTTGCCCGGCTTTCTGTAAGGGGGTATTTATCTTACTCCTTTTCATCATCGTGTGGCTATTAAATTCATTGATAGTTTATCAACCGTCAAAACCCTTGTCAAATGGAAACCGGCACGGCTTGCTTGAGCCAGCGGATAGTGTTTTTGATGCGGAATTTCCGCTCCACGTGGTACTCCAGATAAAACTCCAGGAAAGATTCCAGTTGCCGCATGGCTTCGGGTGCTGCCTTCACTCGCCGTACCGCCTGCAGATTACCCCCTGACAGCAAACGCAGCAAAGCCAGGCAATCTCCCCGCAGGATCATGTGGTTGCCGCTGGCCGGACAAGTATCGCATACCAGACCACCATCGGCCAGGCTGAACATTAATCTATTGAATACTTTGCTGCCGCACCGAACACAACGATCCAAAACCGGTTTATAGCCCAAATTAACCAGCAACTGACTTTCAAAATATCGTATCAGAATGGGGTTGAAGCCTTCTTGATTGATTAGCTCCAGTACATTCACCATAGTCAGGTAAAGTTGCGACAAGGGTGACCGGTCCATCAAGCTTTTATCAAGAATCTCCATCATGTACATTATGTGCAGGGTCCGGTGCAGGTCCTCGCGCGAATTGCCGTAAAA
>JAKJCH010000004.1:18471-22899 GCA_022706565.1 Bacillota bacterium
TCACTCGCCCTTGGGTGATAAGATCCAGTTCGCGACCCTGGCTGAAAAACAGCAGGGAGTGACAGAAGGGCTGGACACAACCGCGCAGACTGCTTTTCGGCTTCTTAACTCCTTTGGCTACCGCCGTTAATTTGCCTTCTTTCTCTGAAAAGACCGTGATCAATTGATCGCTTTCCCTGAGATCACGGGCCCTTAAGATGATGGAACGACTCCGGTAATACATATATGACTCCTCAATTACTTAGGTCTTAGGGGTAATGGTTAATGCCGTTTTCATCGGGTTGCCTGATAGGCCTTCAACAATTGGCCCGCGCTGCTGGTGCCAAGTCGATCCGCTCCTGCATTGATCAATGCCAAGGCCAGGTCTAGTTCCCTGATTCCCCCCGATGCCTTGATTTTGAGAGATGGTTTCTTGTACTTGATGATGTTGATGATATCTTCCAAGTTGGCCCCCCGGGGCCCGAATCCAGTTGAGGTCTTGACGAAATCAGCCTCGGTTTGGTTGATCAACCTGATGATTTCAGCAAGTTCCTCATGTTCTAACAAGGCGGTTTCGATAATAACCTTGAGGGTAAACCGGTGCTGCAGCTTAAGGGCGGCTATCGCTTCAATCTCTCGACCCACAGTGCGGTAGTCACGGTCTTTAACGGCTCCGATATTGATGACCATATCCAGCTCACCGGCGCCCTCGTCCAGAGCCGCCGAGGCCAGGTACACCTTGCTGGCCACCCCATCAGCACCCAGCGGGAAGCCCACCACGGTACAAAGCTGCACCGGGGTTCCCGCCAACAAGCGGCGGCAGAGGGGAAGCCGATAAGGATGCACGCACACCGCTGCCATATGACACTCTATGGCTTCCCGGCACAACTGCTCGATATCGATTTGCCGAGCCTCTGGCCGCAAATTTGTGCTGTCCAAATAGGCAGCCAAATTAATCATATCAACGCTCCCCCTTGCCAGCGTTTCAACCTCGGCCTATGCCGACCTAATTCCGATAGCCCAACTGGTTAAGATTGTTGGGATTGTCGCGCCAGTTTTTCTTGACCTTTATCCACAGATCCAGGTAAACCGAAGCATTCATCATACTCTCTATATCGGCGCGCGCCTGTTCCCCGATCTTTTTCAGCATCTGTCCCTTTTTCCCGATTAGTATGCCTTTTTGCGAATCTCGCTCGGTATTGATAACCGCCCTGATGTAGACCTTGCAGGGACCTTGGTGCTTGAATTCCTCTATCTCCACAGCCAGCGAATGAGGTACCTCGTCGCGGGTCAGAATCAATGCCTTCTCTCGAATCAATTCCGCCACTATAAAGGATACCGGTTGATCAGTCAAATCATCTTCCGGATAGTATTGCGGACCCTCCGGCAGGTATTCGAAAGTAGACTGCAACAACCAGTCCAGGTTAATGCCCCGGGAAGCTGAGATGGGAATACACTCCGTAAATTTCATTTTGCTGCAAAAACCCTGCATGAACCGGGGGATTTCCTCCTGGTCGACCAGATCGATCTTGTTCAGCAGCAGAAATACCGGTACCGTGCTGTTTTTCAGTTGATCGATGATATATTGTTCTCCGGGGCCAAAAGGATTGGTAACATCGGTAATGTAATAAATCAGGTCTACTTCTTCCAGGCTCTGGGTAGATACCTTCATCATATACTCGCCTAGGAGATGCTTGGGCTTGTGCATTCCGGGAGTGTCGATAAAGATTATCTGTCCCGGCTCACACGTAAGTATACCTTGGATCCTGGTCCGGGTAGTCTGTGGTTTGTCTGACACTATGGCGATCTTGGAACCTATCAGCTTGTTTATCAAAGTCGACTTCCCTACATTGGGCCGGCCGATAATACTTACAAATCCGGATTTCAAAACAGATTTACCCTCCTGCTTGGAATTATCCCTTGCCGCTTACTAATAAATTGCCCCACTACTATCCAAACCAATCTCAGGTTTTATTCCGCTTGTAAAGAAAATGCGCAGGGCAGCAAGTCTTTTAATCCATACTCAATACATTCACCATTGGCATCCTCAGTAAAGACCTTAAGCCCGGGAGCAAATTCCGCCAGCACCTGAAGACAAGCCCCACAGGGAGTGACCCCCCCGCTGCCGCTGCTGGTGACTGCCAGGGCCTCAAATTCCCTTTCTCCGGCCATTACAGCCCGGAAAACCGCCACCCGTTCGGCGCAAATGGTCATACTGAATGAAGCATTTTCTATATTGGCGCCGGTGAAAATCTCACCCTGGGTTGTACAAAGGGCAGCCCCTACCCGATAACCGGAATAAGGCGCATAGGCCATTTTTTGGGCCTCACGAGCTGCACTTAACAGGGCTTGTGGTTGCATGCGGTGATTCATCTCCCGTCAATCTATTAGTCTAAAACAAATGCGTTCCGAACAACAGCACCGCCATTACCAACGCATTTAGCGCAGTCAGTAAAACTGCCCCAGCCGCCATGTCTTTTGCCAGCCGTGCGACCGGATGGCGTTCCGGACAAGCCAGGTCCACGGTTTTTTCTATGGCACTATTGACCGTCTCCGCCACCAGTACCATAAACACGGTCAGGCTGAGCAGCGCCCATTCAATCCTGGTCAAGCCGACGATAAATCCCAAACCGGTTACTGCTGCCGCCGCCAGAAGATGGATCCTCATGTTGGGACTGCTGGCTATGGAATGATGTATACCTTGAATAGCACAGGAGAAACTGCCGATCAGCCTTTTCATCTCAGTCTACCTTCCCAGGTTGACACTCTGCAATATCTTTTCCTGCCAGGCTTGCATTTCTTGATCTCCGGATTCAGTATCATGTTCGAAGCCCAGCAAGTGCAGCATGCCGTGGGCAGTCAGAAACCCAACTTCGCGGGCCAGGCTGTGACCATATTCCTCACTCTGTTCCAGCGCCTTTTCCAGCGAAATAATAATGTCGCCCAAAATATTGGTTCCCCCCGATTCATCAGCCGGTTCATCTTCACCCAACTCATTCATCGCAAAAGATAGTACATCGGTAGCCTTATCCTGCTTACGATAAAAGGCGTTCAGTTTCCTTATAAAGCTGTTATCCACCAACAGGATACTCAACTCCGTGTCCGGTCCCAGGTTATGGAGCCGGGCAGTAGCGTTAGCTACTGCTGTTATGGCATTTTCCAGATGCTGATCAAATTCCACTCTGGTCTGCTGGTTGGTTATCATCGTTTCCACGCGGGGCCCTCCTTATGGTAAACTCCTGAACAATATCGGGGTATTCTATACGCTTGTGGTGCACACCGCCTAAAACGTTGCAGAAGCTGTCGCCCAATATATCCAAATCCTTGAAAGTCAGGTCACACTCGTCCAATTGGTGGTCATTGAGCTTATCCCGGATAATCTTGTTGACCATAATCCGAATACTGTCCATGTTGGGGTTGGGCAAGGAACGAACGGCCGCTTCCACAGCATCTGCCAGCATCACCAGGGCCACTTCCTTGGTCTGGGGTTTAGGCCCTTCATATCTGAAACTATCCTCATTAACCATGCCTTCACCCTCCTCGGCTATGGCCTGGGTGTAGAAATACTTGGCCAGGCTGGTTCCGTGATGGCTGGCTATGAAATCGATCAGTACCTCAGGTAAACGTGCCTCCCGGGCTAATTCAACCCCTTCTTTAACATGAGATATTATTATTAGGGCGCTGAGAGCCGGAGCGATCTTATTGTGAGGTTCATCAAAACCACGCTGGTTCTCGACGAAATACTCTGGCCGTTTGATTTTGCCGATGTCATGAAAGTAGGCTCCCACCCTTACTAGTAAAGGATTAGCGCCGACTGCCTGTGCCGAAGCTTCAGCCAGGTTGCCAACCATCAAGCTGTGATGGTAGGTCCCCGGGGCTTCGATCAGAAGCCTTTTGAGAAGTTCATGATTGGGATTGGACAGCTCCAGGAGTTTGATCATGCTGGTGATGGAGAAGGCACTCTCTAGATAAGGCAGGGCACCGATGGTCAATACGGCGGAAAGAATACCACTGATGACGCCCAGCAATATGCCCACCAAAACCGCGCTAATATTGACACTGCCGGTTATCAGCTCCATCGCCAGTATCGCTGCCGCATTGGCGATGGCAATGTAAAAACCGGCCCGGGCGAGGTCTCCGGTTTGGCTTAGCCGGGTCACCCGGTAAACACCTACTGTACCCCCCACAAAGGCCACGGTTATTAAAGCCAGTTGATTGCTCTCAGTTAGCAAACCAACAAAAAGTGCCAATATCATTGTAATGAAATAAGCTAAACGGTTATCGATCAGAATAGCTACCAACATCGATCCGAACGCGACCGGGGCCAGATAGCCGGCCATAGCATTTATCTCCGGCCGGTCAGCGATTTGCACCGCAATTAAAGCCCGCGCCAGCAGCACCACCAATACCACGATCAAACCCAGCAGCAGCAACAGTTTGTCGTTCTGC
>JAKJCH010000004.1:23013-26477 GCA_022706565.1 Bacillota bacterium
CTGACGATCACCTCGCCGGCCAATACGTTCTTACGCACTGGTTCAACTGCATTTCGAGCTTGTTCAATAGCAAGTTCGGTAGCCTGCCGGTTATAAATCAAATTAGGGCGAACAGCATCGATGGTGATAATCTGAACTATCTCCACGGCAGCTGCATTGAAGGCTATTTTGCCAGCTTCCCCGCTTACCTCCGTATAGATACCAGGCAAAGCCTCCTGGGTAATCGGTTTGCTCATTACGTTGTCCAGGATACCCAAACTGGCTTGCCGCATCTTTTCTAAATCCTCAGGGCTGGCAGTCAACAGATAATTGGTCAAGGTGGTCAGATTGTATCCCCCCTTGGCCTCATTACGGCTGACTAGTTCTTCCAACTGTCCTCTTATTGGCGTTCTTTTATCGGATTCGGGCGAGGCCAGAACCGCTTTGAAATCATCGTATACACCATTCACCTGGGCACGGGCGCTGTTTAAAGCTTCCCGGTCCTCCTGGTAAGATTTCTGTACCTTGGCCGCCGCTTCCTCGCGTAGTTCCGCCGTCCGCTTTTCATCTACCACCACCGCATTGGTCTCCGAAACAATGTTCCGTTTGGCGACTTCATCCAGGCGCAGCGAAACCTGCTGGGGGTTGGTGGCGCTGAAAAGAGTTGTGGCTATAATGGCTATAAAGATAAAAACCACTGCCGGTTTGACAACATTGGGATTTCTCAATATACGGCTGGGTTTCCCATCAATAACATACCTGAACATGTTGGCGAACTTCATCTCATTCTCCTCGAACGGCCGTTCTACTGCCTGTCTTCATAAACCTCGTAGGCGTTAATAATCTTTTGCACCAAGGGATGCCGAACCACATCCTCTTTCCCCAAGTATTCGAACGATATTCCCTTGATCCCGCTGAGAATCTTCTGAATCTCGATCAAACCTGAATATTCTTCCTTGGGCAAGTCTACTTGAGTGATATCGCCGGTTATAACCGTTTGCGATCCAAAACCCAACCGGGTCAGGAACATCTTCATCTGCTGCGGCGTAGTGTTTTGGGCTTCATCAAGAATAATAAAGGCGCTATTCAGGGTCCGTCCCCGCATATAGGCTAAGGGGGCTATTTCGATCGTATTTTTGTCAAGATACCGCTGGGTGATATCGACACCCAGAATATCGAAGAGGCTATCATAAAGCGGTCGCAGGTAGGGATTAACCTTTTCTATCAAATCCCCAGGCAGAAACCCGAGTTTCTCACCGGCTTCAACTGCCGGCCGGACTAAAATTATGCGTTCTACTTCTTTATTGCGCAAAGCGCGTGCTGCCATGGCTACCGCCAGATAAGTCTTGCCGGTGCCAGCCGGACCGATGCCAAACACGACATCATCCTTGAGGATAGCTTGTACATATCTCTTTTGGCCCATGGTCCTGGCTTTGATGGCTTTCCCTCGAGCCGTGGTTATAAGAGTCCCGGAAACTATCGCCTGGTAACTTGGCTTCTCCCCCTTCTTGAGGAGTTTGTCCACATAACCGATATCATTGATGTTCAGTTGCCCTTCCCGCTCCACGATTTCCATCAAATCTGCTACCAATTGCAGGGTATAATCTACTTGCTCTTCGGGTCCCCGTACATAAATGTCTGCTCCCCGAGCAGACATATCAGCACCGCTGATTTCCTTCAGATAGCGGAAGTTTTCATCTCCAGTTCCAAAAAAGATGGCGGCATGTTGGTTGTTTCTGATGGAATACTTGCTTTCTTTTTCGGCCAAACGCCATAAACCTCCCGGTCATTACCGTATTTCGTGATTAAGTATAGCATAAATCCCGGGTTAACTGCTAATTTCCGAGGCCTCGATGGCTCGCGGAGTCCCGATGTCTTCAAGCCCTTCCACAAATATCTTTATTCGCACGATGGAATCACTTGGGGATGACAACACCTCCAACCGCGAATCCATTATTTTAACGTTGCCCTCCATGCTATCCTTTAGGTTGGCCAAGGCATTCTGCCGTGCCGCTTCTACTGCTTCGTTTTCACTAAATTGGGTAACCTTCACCTCTTGTTCACGGTACTCGCTCCACCCCCACCCCCAATCACCGGGGCCTGACCAAGCCCTTTCCAGTTGCTCATAGGACGCAAAAGGAACATCCCCGGCCCCGACCACATCCACCACTCGCCATGGGGTTTTGAGCACAAAGCGGACATACTTTTCCCCGGTAAGTACAGTTTCTTCTTGCACTCTTTTAGCCTCCCCATACCCTTCATACCAGGTCCGGGCCTGAACAAGACCCCGGGCTCTAACCAGGGTTGGCTCGGTGATCGCGTTGGGATCCACAGGCAGCCCTTCCATCGGCGGAGTAGGAGTAAAAACACCGGATATCAATACGTCTCCCTTGACTACTACGGCACCTTTTTGGACATTGGCCCGGCCATTCAGAACCAAGATGTCTTCTACCACTCCATCACGTTGGGCGACAATATCGCAGGGGCCGTTTACCTGAGTATCAGGCAAAATCTTTTCTACCACCTTAATGTTGGCTCTCACTCCTTTAATATCGCATTCGACGTAGGAGAGCTCGCTCAGTTCTCGCAGCATGGCTTCCTCTGCCTCTATGCGGCTCAAACTCCATTTGCTTGCCCCCGGATAGATGCCATTACGGGCTGCTGACGCTATTATTACGGTACTATCAACCTTTTGATTGCCGCTGACCTCGACGAACCATACAAACGAGGAGACTAAATATAGCGCAGCAATGAACAGAATTGCCCCTCCCAGTAATCCAATACGACGTTTCAGAATTTTTCTGTAGAAAGGCAAACCATCTCTTTTCAGAATCTCCAGTTCGAAACCATGTTCTTCAGTTATAGCCTTGAAGGCCTCATAACCGCTATTTCTTACCTTCAGGTAAAGATATTCGCCATCCCGTTTAATGTCCCAAATATATATTCCCCGGGCCAAGGCCAAGTTGATTATTTTCTCCTGGTACTGCCCTCGTAGGCGTAACGAAATGAATCCCCCTACCCGATCGGAAAACCTGCTAGCCATTGTGCCCCTCCGTTCAATCCAAATACCTAATGCTGTCTATTTCCCCAATGACCTTCATTTCATCGGGCATCAAGGCTTGGATTTCCAATCCCTCGCCATTTATCTCCAGGTATCCCCGGCTCAGGTTGACCCGCATTCGGGAGGTCGAGTATTCGATAATCCCTTTATGGTTCTCCAGATACAACTCATTTCGACCGGTAATGGTCAGTTTGGGCAAATCCAACACGACATCCGCGGGTATCTCCAAAAAATCAGCCATTGCTTTGCTGATCAATTCCCGTTTGTTATCCATGATTCTATCCTCCTCTTCCCAACCCCGGTACTTCCATTAATATCCTTTTTTCTGAAAACTTATCCGAATTTACGGTGATATATACGTGTCAACCTAAATATATGCTTGCCAAGGTGCCTGAATGCGTGCTTATGTAATTCGGACGCCGGA
>JAKJCH010000004.1:26487-26840 GCA_022706565.1 Bacillota bacterium
CAAAAAAAGTGCCGGTTGACCGACACGTTGTTGCCTTATTGAATTCTGCCTGTAACTGAAGAGTCTTACCAGATGCCCATAGCTACAATACTGACCACAAATGAGACCAACACCAGTCCTACAATTGCCACCATGGCCTTTCTCTGTTTCCGGTTCTGCATGCCTTTATTCATGAACGACACACATTTTCCCTCCCTAATCTGGTTTAACAAAAAGCCTGGCAGGTTATGCACCCACCAGACTCTTTACATACATTATCTTAATGTTAAAACTTTTTCTTCTTACGGGCTGCCTCAGACTTCTTTTTCTTACGAATACTGGGTTTTTCGTAGTGGTCATGTTTTCTAATATCT
>JAKJCH010000050.1 GCA_022706565.1 Bacillota bacterium
CAGGTTTGACAATCAGAAATTTTGATCTGGTGACCATCGCCGGCAACCTGATCAACAATGCCCTGGAAGCGGTTGAAAACCTGCCCCCGGCGGAACGTCAGGTTCGGTTCAAAGTTTTCGAAAACAATCGCTTCTTTATAATCCAAACCCACAATCCCGGTTTCATACCGCCCGAACAGCGCTCTAATCTCTTTATCCCCGGTTTCTCTACCAAACAGGGTGAAGCCCATCGAGGCCTGGGCTTGGCGTCTATAAAGAAACTATGTGAATCGTATCACGGCTTCACTGTAGCCAGCAGTCATCCTTGCCACGGAACCCGGATTACGGTGGTATTGCCCAAGTGTGTGGAAAGGAGGATTGCATGAGCCTCCATGAACTGTCGGTACGCTGTGCGGCTTATCTGGCCCGGGAGCTGGAAGCAGACCGTATTCAGGAAAACCGCATGGCCTTCGGTTTGGAACTTTTTCTAGGTGAATTGATCAAGCTGATCCTGGTCATAATGATCTCTCTGCTGTTGGGTATACTTCCAGAAGTTCTGACTGTAACCCTGGCAGCTGGTTTTCTGCGTTTGGCTTCAGGGGGAGAGCACTGCACTGCCTACTACCGATGTCTCATCGGCGGAATCACTTGTTTTTTGGTCCTGGGCGGGATAGCCCATTTCTTATATCCCCTGCTGGACCGTCTCAGTCTTCTGCTTGCCGTTGGCACCGGTTCCCTGATCAGTGCGGTCCTGCTGTATATGTACGCCCCCGGCGATACTGCCAACAAACCTATCAATAGCGACGAAGAAAAGGCCCGTTTCAAGAGATGGTCACTCACTATTGCCGGGCTGTATTTCGTATTAATGATTACAATGACGACGATGCTACCGACGAAAATACTAGTTCTCCCCATTTTGATCGGCATGCTGGAGCAGACTTTTACGGTAACCCCATGGGGCTATCGTTTCATTCACAGGGTCGACCGGTTTTTAGGCGGGGAACCCTGAATACCATAACAGGAGCTAGAAAATGGATATCCTCATAGTAGATGATGATCAGCGAACCGGCTTGTACCTGGAACACATAGTCTCAAAAATACCGGGTGTCAATGTTCTGGCGGTGCTCACCAGCGGTGAGGAAGCTATTAGCGTGGCCCGCGCCCGCAAACCTGATGCGGTATTCCTGGACATCGATATGCCCGGATTAAGCGGCCTGGATGTGGCTCGGATCCTGGCCGATATGTACAGCGATATATTCCTTATTTTTGCAACCGCCTATCCCGAATATGCCCTGGAGGCCTTCGAAGTCTACAGCTTCGACTACATACTGAAGCCCTTCAACGAGGAGCGGATTCACAAAACCCTCACCAAACTTGCCTCCAGTTTACAAGGCCAACTGCCGACAACCAGCAAATCCGAGGCCGTACCGGTGCAATGCCGCGGAAAAACATATCTTCTGCAACCTGATGAAATCCTGTATGTAGAAAGCTCCCGAGACAAGGTCGTCATCAAAACGACTCATAATAAACAATACAGTTTGAAGGGGACAATGACTGATTGGACCCAACGCCTGGAACGGTTTGGACTCGTCCCCAGCCACCGGAGTTACCTGGTCAATCTCAGTAAGATCGACGAAATCAGTCGTCACGGCTTCACCTATAATCTCAGACTGAGTTCCGGTGACAATATACCCTTGAGCCGCAACTGCGCCCAGACATTCAAAAAACGGTTAAGCAAACAGTGAACCGGAAAAGGATTAAACCGGTGCCAGCTGTATCCTAATAATCTGTGCCATTCGGCTCGATTTGATATTCAAAAGCCCCTATCCTTGTACCCTGCCGGCTCCTATGGGCGCTGCCGTTTGCCCCGTTTGCGGAGTAAGGGCGCATTATACAAGGGGTCCAGCTCCAGGTATTCTTCCACATCGATCATGTGCTCGGTCACATCCCGATCTTCGTTGACATTTTGCTCAAGCTTGCGATCCTCAGTCATAACTAAAACCTCCGCATAAAACATTTCTATTAGTTTTAACCGGAGGTGCATTTTTAATCAGCCTTATGCGCGGGAAGGTTTTTTTCGGTCCAATCTTTCAGAACCACCGCCTGATTATATTTCGGATCTTTAGCGCTATATAGCAGTGTGATTTGGTCGTGGCGGAGTATGTCGGAGACCATCTGCAGGAATTCGGAGGCAGCCGGGTTCTGGTCCAGTTCGACCAGGTATTGTTCCTGGAACTCGTCCATCTTGGCGGGATCGTGGCCGAATTCCTTGCGCAGCCTATTAGATGGCGCTATGTCACGGGCCCAGTGATCCAGTCGGGCCTCCTCTTTGCCGATGCCCCGCGGCCAGATTCGATCGACCAGGATGCGATAGCCGTCGCCGGGTTCGGCTTTTTCATAAATCCTCTTTATCACCAGGTTGTGCATGTGATCAAACCCCTATCGATTAAGCCGGTTGTGATGGGAGTCAAGAGCGAGGCACGAATAAACCCCGCGATTGAGGCGTACCTGTTGTACGTCGATTGAGCGGGGGTTGTGACGTGACGATGCTATTGGCTCCCGAGACTAGTCTGGGAAAAAGTGAAGCTCCAACGAACCTTTATCGACTTACTCTCCTTGTCTTTGCCTTCCAACTTCGTTTCTTGCCTTCCAACCTTTCTTTTTACCTTCATCCTCGGAATTTCTCTTACTTTTGGTTTACTTTCAGTTTAACTCTACCTTCATCTTTTATTCTCTTTACTCTTCTTTGCAGAATTTCTTTTGAATAATTGATTTCCAGTATCGTTGTTCTGTTGTAAACCAATTTCTTTTACTTTTCTCTTGGATATAGTAGAATTTCTACAGGTATCTTTACTTGGCTGAAAGTTTTTTGTTTCTGTTTTCTGGCTCCAGCAAGGATTTTTGTCTTAGGTATTCCTTGGAGCTTACAGGTAGTATATGCTTCGCCCTCAACCGGTGTCAATGATTGTGAAAGTTAGAATTTTCTTAATGTTTTATAACCGGCGACGGTAGAGTATATTTATTCAAGGCGGGCGTCCCGGCCAGCAAATCGACCGCTTCCCCACCAAATCTTACCACCTGTTTTCGTATATATATTTAAGAATCAACATATTTAAAAGTGCAGCCAAATAATCTGCTCTGTCATTCTGCAAGCAGTGAAAATTAATAGGAGGATATGCTAATGTTTGGAGCCATAGCCGGCGATGTTATTGGATCATTTTTTGAAGGATTTCCCACCAAGCGTACCGATTTTACCATGTTCCAGAATGGAACACGGTTCACCGACGATACCGTCCTGACCGTGGCGGTAGCCGACTGCATCATAAATGGGCTTGATTACGCCAAGACCTTTCGGGAATATGCGCGCAAATACCCCCAGGCCGGTTACGGCGGCATGTTCCGGCGCTGGGCCAATTCGGAATCACTCGACCCTTACAACAGTTTCGGCAACGGTTCCGCCATGCGGGTCAGCCCGGTGGCCTTCGCCATCGACAATTATGATTGTATGATGAAAGAAGCCAAACGCAGCGCGGTTGTCACCCACAACCATCCCGAGGGGGTCAAGGGCGCCCAGGCCATTGCCAGCGCCATCTATTGGGCTCGGATGGGTCAGGGCAAGCCCTTCATTAAAGAGCAGGTCCAGGCCCGGTTCGGTTATGACCTCTCCTCCACCCTGGACCAGATCCGGCCCGGCTATGATTTCGACGAGACCTGCCCCGGTTCGGTCCCCCAGGCCATCATCGCTTTCCTGGAATCCGACGATTACGAGGATTGCATCCGCAAGGCCATCTCCCTGGGCGGGGACAGCGACACCATCGCCTGTATGGCCGGGGGTATCGCCGAAGCTTACTACCGGTTTATCCCCGATTATATCGTGCAAAATGTTCAAAAGTATCTGGATCCCGATCTATTGAAGGTCATCAATGAATTCCAACAGAGGTTCAAGCTATCCAGGTAGAAAAAACAGGCATAAAGAGTATGGCATTGGCAGGTGGCCCACCGCGTCATCGTGGGAAGTTGCACAGCCTGGCAATCAATAATCCGTCGGTGAAGGGATCGGTGCTGAAAAAGACCGATCCCTCTTACAGTATGCCCAACCGTTTGCCGAATTTCTTGTTAATGGAGACCTGATTAACGTAAAATATATACGACTACCGCATGATCGCGGCAGAGGGGATGAATTCCCAGCCCGGCTTTGCCTGCCGGGGAGGCATAAAGCAGGCCAATGAGCTAATCGAAGGGATGAGATAAATTTGATGCTCCGCCAGGCCATATTAAATACGCTCAAGGAAAATCCCGGCGCTTGGGTATCCGGGGAAGCACTAAGTGAAAGGCTCAATGTATCCCGAACGACCGTATGGAAACAGATAAGGCATCTCCTGGAGGAGGGTTATGCCATCGAATCAGCCTCCAAGAAAGGGTACCGGATGATTGGCGCCCCGGACCTGCTTTCACCTGACGAGGTGCAGCCTGACCTGACCACCGAGGTTTTTGGGCGTCAGGGTTACTTCTACTTCCGGGAAATCGATTCGACCAACAATTACGCCCGCAATGCGGCCCAGCAGGGAGCACCGGAAGGAACTGTAGTGGTGGCGTAAATGCAGACTGCCGGAAGGGGCCGCCGGGGCCGGACCTGG
The DNA here is from genome assembly GCA_022706565.1 of Bacillota bacterium. Classification (GTDB taxonomy): domain Bacteria; phylum Bacillota; class Syntrophomonadia; order Syntrophomonadales; family Syntrophomonadaceae; genus PHAA01. The sequence goes on from JAKJCH010000050.1 coordinate 4,617, forward strand.
TTTTCGCCAGCTGCCAAAGGTATCTACATGTCCATAATCCTGCGTCCGGTGATGCCACTGCCACAACTTTCCCGGCTGCCCCTCATGGCAGCGGTAGCCTTGGCTGAAAGCATCCGCGCTGAAACCGGTCTGGATGCCCGTATCAAATGGCCCAACGACATCCTGGTTGGCAATAAGAAATTAGCCGGCATATTATCAGAAGCGATAGCCGATATGGACGGCATCGATTACGTAGTAATCGGTTTCGGCCTAAACATCAACAATGACCCGGGTGAATTCCCCTCCGACCTGCGTATGCCCGCCACGTCGGTCCAAGCCGAGCGGAATCGGCCGCTCTCCCGGGTGCGGCTGATGCAGATTCTTTTACATAATCTGGAGTTGTATTACAAGCAGCTTTTGGCGGGAGATTTCGATTCTATCCTGAGCAAGGCCAGAGACCTGTCGATGGTGATCGGACAGGATGTCAGGCTGGACACCGCCGAGGGTTCTATTATTGGAAGAGCGATAGATCTTAACCAGGACGGTTACCTGGTAGTGGCCAGCCCAGATGGCTCAATTCAGACCGTGATGTCGGGAGAAATCGAGGTAGTAGATTCTTAAGCTAATTAGATGCTTGATTGTTAACCTTTTTTAATTTTTTGGTTGACAATTAACTCAGGGGGCTTCATAATTTGGCTAACCAATTGAAATCAAATTGGTTAGCCTTTTTATTATTTCATCTTCAGTATGATTCATGAAGATTAAAGGGTGGGTTTTATCAATGCCAAAAGCCAAATCCAACCGCCTGCGCCAAATGGTTTATGCCTCTATGTTCGGGGCTCTGACCGCTGTCGGCTCCCTGATAGTCATCCCTGTGCAGCCGGTGCCCATAACCCTGCAGACCATGTTTACCAGTTTGGCGGGCGTAATGCTGGGGGGATACACCGCGGCCTTAAGTCAGGTAGTATATGTCCTGCTGGGTTTGATCGGTTTGCCGGTTTTTGCAGGTGGCAAAGCCGGTCTGGGTACCCTCTTCGGCCCCAGCGGCGGTTACCTGATTGGCTTTATTGCCGGGGCTTACATCATCGGCAAAATCGCGGAACAAAAGGAGAAACCAGGTTTGGCCTGGATCGGGCTGGCTTTGGTGGTTGGCAACGCCGTTATTTACGTTTTTGGGATCACCCAACTCACCATAGTAGCCCATCTGCCATGGATGCAGGCCTTGATGTTGGGGTTTGTCCCCTTTCTGGCCGGTGATGTGCTTAAACTGGCAGCAGCTGCCTGGCTGGGATTAAAGTTCAGAAACCATGTCAAGCTTTAGGGGGTACGGCCATGATCGAGATCAAAAACCTGACCTACATATACGATACGCAACAATCCCCGGCACTGGAGAATATAAACCTTTCCATCCAGCCGGGTGAATATGTGGCCATCATAGGTCCTAACGGCGGCGGTAAGACCACCCTGATAAGACAACTGAACGCCCTGCTGACTCCTACCCAAGGTGAGGTATGGATAGATGGTCTCAGTACCGGCAATGTCAAAAACCATAAAGAGATCCGCCGCCTGGTGGGCATGATTTTTCAAAACCCAGATAACCAGATTGTGGGCATGACGGTGGAAGAGGACGTCGCGTTCGGTCCCGGCAACCTTGGGCTATCCCCCGCGGAAATACAGAGGCGTGTAGACAGCGCCCTGGCTGCCGTCGGCTTGTCGGAACTAGGGAAACGCGCTCCCCATGCCCTGTCCGGCGGTCAAAAACAGCGGCTGGCTTTGGCCGGTCTGCTGGCCATGGATCCGAAAATAATCGTACTGGACGAACCCACTGCCGCACTGGATACATCCGGACAAACGGAAGTGTTTAGGCAAATTGAAAAGCTGCATCAACAGGGCCTGACCATAATATTTATCACTCAAGACATGGAGGAAGCCGCTCGGGCCGACCGGGTGCTGGTATTGCACCAAGGGCGGCTGGTTGCCGATGACCACCCCGCGCAGGTATTGACCCGGGTGGAATGGCTGCTAAGCCTGGGTCTGGCCCCGCCCCGGCTGGTCCAGTTGATGTGCCGGCTGAGGGAGTCCGGATTTGACATCGGGACCGATGTATTTGATGTCGAGCGGGCCTGCCAGCAGATCAGCACATTGGTAACGGGGCAGCGGCAAATGCTGACCGACCGGAAACCCAGGGAGGTGTGAAGAAGTGCCCTTTCAGTATTATCCCCTGGACTCACCGGTTCATCGGCTGGACCCCCGGGTAAAAATCATAGCTGTTTTGTTGGTCAGCATCCTATTGCTTAAAGCCAGCCTTCCCAGCCTGGCGGCGGCCACTGTTGGTTTCGTATTCATCAGTTGGGCTAGTCGTACCCCGCTGACCGCGGTACTCAAATCCCTGAAACCGGTGCTGCCCTTCTTCATATGCTTGTTCATCCTTTACCTTTTTTTCACCCCGGGAAGCCCGCTGCCCTATCTATCCTTTGGACCAGTCCAGGTTACCCAGGAAGGATTAACCATGGCTATCACCCAGGTGGGCAAGTTTCTATTGCTGGTCGCTGCCGCCTCCCTATTTACCATGACCACCAGTCCTATCGAAATCACCACCGGGTTGGAGAGACTGCTGCGGCCGTTAAAGGTTTTCGGCCTGTCCTCCCACGACCTGGCGATGATGATTTCCCTGGCCTTCCGGTTCATTCCCCAGTTTGTCATCGAGCTAAACTCGATCCGCCAGGCTCAGCAGGCCCGGGGAGCAGATCTCAATGAGAGCGGGATCGCAGGTAAAATCAGATTGATGGCGGGTTTGGCATCCACACTGGCCTCGAATATGTTTCGTCGCAGCGATCAATTGATCGACGCCATGGAAGCCCGTGGTTACCACCCGGGGCCACGGACCTACCTAAACAACCTCTGTTTCAGGAGAAGTGATTACGGTGTCCTGGCCGCATTGACGGTTATCGCGGTGGCTGTCTGGCTGTAGCCCAGGCAGCAATGCCGGTAATAGGGTGGACCAGTAGTCTTCGGGATCATTGCGCCGGCCACGATTCGCGAATCACAGCCTTGGCCTATCGGCGTAGCCACCCAACAAAAAAAGGGATTTGTGTTATTTAACAAATCCCTTTAATGCTGCTCCAACGAACCTTTGTCGATTTCCCGTCTATCAAGTCTCTTGGATTCTGTTTCCCGCTTTCAACGTCCTTCTTACCCCTTCATCTCTTGCGGTTTAAGGCTACTGGCTCCTTATTACTGTTTCCTGCCGTTTCATTTTTGTTTCCCCATGATCTAATTTGTGTGAGTTAAAAATGGGCTTTTTTTTTTGCTTTCTGAGAAGCTTTGTTTTTAAGCCTTTTTAACTCTTATTAAATCCGGGATTTACAAATCTTCATCGGCTTGGTTACGGTACTAAGTCTCTTTCGCCCCCCTCTTAAGATTTAGTGAATCTCCTTCACCGGTAGTTTGAAGCAGTTGAATCGTTTGGTTTCCTCTCTGGAGACTTTCTTCGACTTTCCATCTTGGGTATTCCTTGGAGCTTAATCCTAGTATATTGGTCGGATAAACCGGTGTCAACAATTGTGAAAGTTAGAATTTTCTTTATAAACCGTGACCGAAAGACTCGAAACTGGCGGACCGGGAATCCGGTTGGGTCCGCTTCATTGGGATCACGCTGCCTAGTTGGCACCACTCATATCTATTTCCGCGGCCGGGAACAGCACGTCGCAGCTGGTGCCAGCCATGGGCGGCTCACTGCGGAAAACGGTAATCACGTTTTGGTCCCGGACCCGGGCCAGGGAGGGATTAAAACGGCTCTTCTCCCCATCAATCTGCAGATTGAAGTAATGATCGTTTTGGTCATGGCATTTCTCAATCACCGTATCCCCCACCAGTTGGGCCTCACCTAGATAATTGGCGATGTTGGCGTCGTAATCCTCGATGGTAAGCCCGTCGCGTTTCATCAACTCCAAAGCGATCTCGTGGGGGCAGATGTATTTGATCCCGGCGGGCAGGAAGAAATAACGGAAAAACTGCAGCGGCCGGATCATGCCTGCGCCGGCGGTGCCTGCATAGAGGTTGTTGGCCAGGTAATGCAAGACGAAGCCCCGCTGACTCAATATCTCGAAAAAGGTTCCAGCACTGGCTTCCAGATATTCCGAAATATAGAGATTGAACAGGCTAATCTCGTTGGCCGATTTGTAAATGTCATCGGCGATGATGAAGGCCGCATAAGTCAGCTGCTCATCGTTCAGGATAGCAGTGTGCTCGAACATAGCCTTCTTTATATCCAGCAGGGCCTGCTCTTTCTTCTCCTGCAGGGAAAAGCCGATCATCTGCGAGTATTCGAATATACTATTGCGATTCTGATTGTCAAAGTAATCGGTGATTCTGGGAAACAACCATTCATTCATAGAAAGCTCCCCCTTAACGGCAGGCACCCATCCGGGTGTCCCAGCCAAGCTTTCCATAATTATATACCTAAATGGGTGTTAAAGACTCACTCAAGGCTGTACGAAAACGGATTTCGGAAGCGACCGCGTCAAATCGGAGCGGGCAAGGCCAGTATCATGGCTTCTGGTTCTCAATCTCCACCAGCTTATCTTCCCAGGTCCGCAGGACCACTTTCTCGGGGAGATGCTCGACTATATGATTGGGCATCAAGGGGATCTTGCCCAAGCCGCCCGGGGCGTTGACGATGTAAGTGGGAATGGCCAACCCTGAAGTGTGACCGCGCAGCGACTTCATAATATCCAGCCCGGTATCGACACTGGTCTGGAAATGACGGGTACCCTGAACGTCCTTGGCATGGAATATATAGTAGGGGCGCACCCTTATCTTGAGCAGTTCATGGTTCAGCTTGCGCATCACGAAGGGTTCATCGTTGATCCCCTTAAGCAGGACCGCCTGGTTGCCCAGCACCGCCCCGGCGGAAATCAAGCGGTCACAGGCCAGCTTGGCTTCAGGGGTCACCTCGCGGGGATGGTTGAACTGGGTATTTATATAGATGGGCGGATAACAGCGCAGAATATCACAAAGGCCGGGAGTGACCCTTTGCGGTAATGTCACCGGTACCCGGGTGCCGAGCCGCTTGATCTCTACATGGGGAATGCTGTGCAATTCTCCCAAAATGTATTTCAATACGCGGTCGTTGAGCATCAGGGCATCCCCTCCGGTTATGAGGACATCACGGATCTCACGGTTACAGGCCACATATTTCAAGGCCGCATCGATATCCCTGAGATGGGCATGGTAATCGTTCTCCCCGATATTGCGCCGCCGCTGGCAATGGCGGCAGTACATGGCGCACTGGTTGGTCACATTGATGATCATGCGGTCCGGGTAACGTCGGGTCACACAGGGGGCGGGCGAGGACTGGGCTTCGTTCATGGGGTCCAGACTGCCGCCGGGG
>JAKJCH010000051.1:0-5619 GCA_022706565.1 Bacillota bacterium
CCTCCCCTAACCCCGTTCAGGCTGACCCAGAATCTCTATGACGCCTTATTCCAGTATATTTTGAGCAAAGACCAGGAAGAGAAACTGCAGAAGTTCATCGACATGCTGGAGGAACACATTAAGCTCAGAGATCAGACGCCGTTTTCGGTGCCTATAGAGGAGCTGGAATTTTTAGACGAAGGCCTGCAGGAGCTGCGTCTGCTGAATTGGTCGGAGATACCCGTGGCGGAAACAATCGAAGTCATAAGCGACTTGCTGACGCGGCTGACCATTTTCAAACGTCCTGCCGGCAGCAACTTGATCTGGGTTTACCCCTATACCATGGTGAGATAGAATACTGTTATACCGTATGATTACAAACAATGGTGGAAGAGGAGGAGATCGGAATGGATTTAAAAGGTTCCCGTACCGAAGAAAATCTGTGGAAAGCCTTTGCCGGAGAATCACAAGCCCGCAACAAGTATGACTTCTTTGCCAGTCAGGCCAAGAAGGATGGCTATGAGCAAATGGCGGGTATTTTTGAAGAAACGGCATTAAATGAGAAAGAACACGCCAAAAGGTTCTATAAACTGCTGATGGGCGGCTATGTTCACCCCACCGAAGAAAACCTGTTGACTGCAGCCTTGGGTGAAAACGAAGAGCACACGGTTATCTATGCGGAGATGGAAAAGGTAGCCCGGGAGGAAGGATTCGTAGAAATCGCCGATATTTTCAAAGAGATCGCCGAGGTAGAAGAGGAACACGAAAAGAGATACCGGAAGCTGTTGGACAATATTAAACGCGACACCGTCTTCCGCCGCCCCAGTCCGGTGAAATGGAAATGCCGCAACTGCGGATACGTCCATGAGGGAGTGGAGCCCCCGGAGGTATGTCCGGCTTGCGCCCATCCCCGTGCTTACTACGAAGTGCTGGCGGAGAACTACTAGGGATTACTCTTAAGAAAACAAGAGGCTGCCCCACAATCCGAATCGGACTGAGGAGCAGCCTCTTTTTATGTCAGACGTATAGGCCAGGCGGACCAGTCTTACCTGCCACTACCTATTCCAGCCAAAATCTCTCGCGTCATCTCTGGTAGCACGAAAGCAGCCCGGTGCACCTCAGGGTTGTAATACTTCAATGCGTAGTCAGCGCATAACGGGCATTCGGGGTCATACCGCTTCGACCCGATGGTAAAGCTCCACAAACCACTGGGATAAGTGGGGATGCTGGCCAGATATAATTTGGCCAGCGGGAAATGTTCGCTGATGCCAGTATAGGCCATTTCTATGACATTGCGATTGAAAAAGGGCGACTCGCTCTGGACTACCAACATCCCATCCTCCTGCAGAGCCCCTGCACATGCCTTGTAAAATTCGGAACTGAATAAAGCAATGGCAGGCCCCACCGGTTCGGTGGAGTCGACTACAATGATGTCGAACTCATCGACATGGTCCTTGACATATTTGACTCCGTCTTCAACAATAACCTGGGCTTTGGGGTTTTCGAAAGCACAGGACATCTGCGGGAAGAACTCCCGAGAGGCTTCGATTACCTGGGCGTCGATCTCCACCAGGGTAGCCTTTTTCACCAACGGATGGCGGACAGCCTCTCGTAGGGCGCCTCCGTCCCCACCCCCGATTATCAGCACATTTTCCGGGTTGGGGTGGGAATTCAGGGCCACGTTTATTATCATTTCGTGATAAACGTATTCGTCGACATCAGTAGTCATGACCATTCCGTCCAGCAGCAGCATACGCCCAAACTGCTGGGTATCTACCACAGCGAGATGCTGATAAGGGGTTTGTTCGACCTTCAACGTGCTGTTTATCTTGCAGCTAAATCCTAAAGCAGGAGTTTGGTACTCGGTAATCCAAAGATCCATCCGCTTTCCTCCTATAAATGGTTTCGTGCCGACAGACTGCCGGTCGAGCAATCAGTTGCGACGGCGGCTCCGGTTGGAGATCCGGACTAATACCATAGCGGCACAGCGGCGAATGCACAACCTATGTGCTCTACTACATGTTCAGTAGAGGCGACTTTTACTTCCTGTAACTCCAGTCCGCGCATTTCAAAAGCTTCTTCTACCATCCGGGTCACCCGTTGTTCAGCTTCTTTCTTGCTGCATTTACCGGAAAACTCCATGATGACGCCAAAGGAATTACGTTTGATCCCTACTGCTACCGCTGCGGATATAATGTCGCCCGGTTCGGAACTGGTTATATAACCATAGGCTATGGGCAGCAAGGATCCGGAAGGTATGGTCAAATCGGGGTCGAATTCACAATCCGGGGGTAGTATACTGCTGACTTTGAGCAGGTTGGTATTGCCAACCCCAGCTCTCAGTAAAGCTCCATCGAAAGCAGTAAGCGATGTCTCTCCTTCTGACGACGCTGCAGTAACAAAATACTTTTTAGGCAAAGGCAACACGGGAACACCTCCAGTTCTTTTTTCAGCGCAACAGAACCATTATATATAGATAGGGTTCAAAAATACACTGTTTGTTAAATATTTTTAGCTATCGGCAGCTGATTCCCCCCGGATTATTGCTTGGCTGATATCATGGCTTCGGTAGAATCCTTCAGGGTTTTAAGATAATCCAGGAAGTTGTTGACCGACTTGCGGCGCACCTTCTGACGAGGATAGATTACGTAGAATAGTCGTTTGGCATCCACCTCATCCAAGGTTATGGCTTTCATATTGCGCATCTCGATGCGTTTGATAGCCCAGCGGGAAACCACCGAGATGCCAACGCCTGACTCCACCATGGCTAGAACTGCTTCAGTGCTGCCGGCCTCCATATACACATTAAGGTCTTCCCTACGGATATCATTGACCGCCATAAGGCTTTCCAGCGCCTTGCGGGTACCGGACCCTTTTTCACGAAATATCCATCTCTCATTGAGCAGGTTTTTTAATTTGATCTCCTGGTAGACGGCCAATTTATGGTGCGCCGGCACCACTACTACCAATTCATCCTCCAACCAGGGAAACCCATCCACCTTACGATTGTTGACCCAACCACCGACGATGCCGATGTCCAGCTCCCGCTCCCCGATTCGATTGAATATTTTTTCAGTGTCAGCAATGTCCATACTTATGCTGATAGTAGTGAACTTGTCTTTATACAATTTGATCAGATAGGGCAATATGTACTGACCCGGTATGGTACTGGCTCCCAGATAGAGACTTCCCCGGCGGCTGTCCGACAGCTCTTCCATTGCTCTTTCGGTCTTCTCGACTGCTTTTATTACTTCTTTGGCGTAGCTGTACAAAATCTCCCCAGCCTCGGTCGGCTTCAATTTACGTCCCGACCTCTCCAGCAACAGTACCCCGAATATGTCCTCCAGACTCTGTATCTGTTTGGTGACGGCTGGTTGGGATATGCCGAAATCTTCAGCCGTCTTGGACAGATTTTGAGATTCCACCACCCGAACGTAGGTCTTGAACAAATTCAAGTTCATCTTAGAAAACCCTCCAATATGGTATCGACTGCTTCCGACTCGCTTAAACCCAAGGACATCAGCTTAACCAGCTGTTCACCAGCTATCTTTCCTATCGCTGCCTCATGGGTCAGAACCGCCTCAGCATCCTCGGCTTGAATTTCCGGCACCGACCTGATGCGGGCCCTGTCCATGAGTATGGCATCACATTCGACATGGCCGATGCAGGCGTCTTGGCCTACCAAAGCAGCTTTGAAGAGTTGATAGGAATCTCCCTGGGCTACCGCCCTTGACAACACCTGAGCGGATGCACCCGGTCCCTCCATATAAATGGTAATGTCCGATTCGGCCTTCTGCTCCCCTTGAGTAAGCAGCCTTTCAATGATCTTAAGGTTGCCGCGGGCATGAATATGAGCCACGGTTGAACGCACCGTATCATTCACGCCTTTGATCTGCACCATCTCCATCTCCGCACTGGCCCCTTCTTCGACGGTAACCAGTGTCGAGGGATTTAAAACCCGTTTGCCGGTCTCACTTCCCTCCCCGTAATGCTTCTCGATGTACTTGAGACGAGCCCCTGCTCTCACGATGACCTCATGGATACCATCGTGGCGAGACTCGGCATGGCTGTCGTTATGTATTCCACATCCAGCTATAATGGTGGCGTCGGCATTTTCTCCGACGATAAAGGTATTGTAGACCTTATCCTGCAATCCTGGTTGGGTCAGAACCACCGGAACATGAACGGTTTCATTGTGTGTCCCGGGTTTTATCTCCACCAGCAAACCGCTGCCATCGTGATTGGGCCCCACTGATATATTGGGAGAAGAATGTCTGATGACCGCAGCTCCATTTAACCGGATGTTAACCGCACCCTGGGGCACTTCCTTGAGATCGGCTACCGCGGCCAGCATATCCATATCGAGCTTAGTTAATTGCATAGTTTATTTCCCCCTGGCACTGATTGCGTACCTTACATTCGATGTCATCCTTGATCAGATTCCAAACCTGCTCCGGGGTACCCTGGGCCTGAATCATTCCACCCTCTACTACTATAATCTCATCACATACCGGGATGATCTTCTCATTATGGGTGATAATGATGGCCGTTTTCCGGGGATTGTTTTTATAAGTCGACAGTATAAGTCTCAATAATTTCTGAATGGTCCACAGATCCACGCCGGCCTCCGGCTCATCGAATATGCTAATGACCGGGTTGCGGAGCAGCAACTGAGCCATCTCGATCCTTTTGATCTCTCCTCCGCTGAGACCGGCGCCCAGGTCGCGGTCCAGGTAATCCTCAGGGCATAGTCCTACATCCCGAAGACTGGATCTGACTCTCACCAGGTCAGCTTGCGGGGCAGCAATGGTCAGCACATTCTGAATTGATAGTCCTTTGAAGCGGGGCGGTTGTTGGAAGGCATAGCCTATTCCCTTCTTGGCCCTTTCACTTATACTCAGGTCGCTGATTTCCTCCCCATCCAGATAAATGTGCCCCTGGCTTTGCCTGTATATACCCATTATCACTTTGGCTATGGATGTTTTCCCCCCGCCATTGGGGCCGGTGACCGCATAGACCTTGCCCTTTTCGAACTGGCAATCGATCCCCTTTAAGATCTCGGTTTTCTCGCCGCTGTCATTGTCAACCTGCATCTGTATGTTTTCAAGTTTAAGCACTTAATCGCCACCCTCTCCTTATTTCGTGTACCATTTTAGCATAACCAGGATTTATAAGTCTAATTAAACCGCCTGTCACCAAAAAGGGAGCCCACCGCACTCGGTACGCTCCCTCATATTCCATTTGGGTATCCAATCGCATTGAAGCTGGAGGTTTCAGGCTTGCTGCTGATTTTTCTTCGCACTCAAAGATCTTACTGATTAAACCTGCCAATTATCCTCAGTCTCTGATAGCGTTGCTGGAGCAAATCGTCTAAGGGAAGAGCGCAAATCTCGTCAAGGCTTTGCTTGATACAGGACCTTAATCCTGAAACGAAATCTGGCGCCTCAAGCAAGTTTACATTGGCCGGTTCCTCGACTATGGCGTCTATTATGCCCAACTCTTTTAAGGCCGGAGCATTCAGTTTCAATGCTTCCGCCATCACGTCTGCCCGTTTCACATCCCGTAACAGGATAGAAGCACAGGTTTCTGGTGAGGCCACTGAAAAAACGGCATTGGACAGCATTATAATCCGGTCGGCTA
>JAKJCH010000051.1:5637-9917 GCA_022706565.1 Bacillota bacterium
CCCCGCCGCTGCCTCCTTCCCCGGTAATCACCGACACCACCGGTACCCGCAGGTTGCTTAAGCATAGGAGCAATTGGGAGATGGCCCAGGCCTGCCCTCGTTCTTCGGCACCAATGCCGGGATCAGCTCCGGGGGTGTTAATGAACGTGATCACTGGTCGCTTGAATTTCTCTGCTTCTTTCAACAGCCGATACGCCTTGCGATACCCCTCAGGGCGCGGCATACCGAAGTTATGTCGAATATTTTCAGGAGTATCCTGTCCCTTTTGGTGCCCGATTACGGTAACAACCCGATCCTCAAACACTGCAATCCCCCCGACAATAGCCGGATCATCCCCATACAGGCGGTCGCCATGCAACTCTATGAATTCGGTGCACAGGAGGTCGATATAATCCCGGGTCATCGGCCGTTCCAAATCGCGGGAAAGGATAACCTGCTCCCAAGGAGTCAAATGCTTATACCTTTCCGTTCGCAACTCACTAATCCTTTTCTCGACATTGGCGATCTCTTTGCTGAAATCGCAGTCCAAGGTTTCGGAGAGTTGCTTCAATTCCTCCAGCTTGCTTTCCAACAGCCGGTAGGACGACTCAAATTCAAATTTATTACTGGCCATTCCTACCTCCTTGATGAACTGTCAGCAGGCGTATAAGCAAGGAGCGCATCTCCAGGCGTGGTTGGATTATATCCAGCATGCCATGCTGGAGTAGGTATTCCGATCGTTGAAATCCGACCGGCAGCTTCTGGCCGGTGGTCTGTTCGATAACCCGGGGACCGGTAAAACCGATTAAGGCCCCCGGTTCTCCAATGATGATATCGGCCAGGGAGGCAAAACTGGCTGTCACCCCACCGGTGGTGGGATGGGTCAATATGGCAATATATAATAGTCCGGCCTGGTTAAGTCGTCCCACTGCCGCGCTGGTCTTGGCCATCTGCATCAATGACAGCATGCCTTCCTGCATTCGGGCTCCCCCGGAACAGCAAGACAGCACCAAGGGCACAGAGCGCTCAATGGCACCTTCTATGGCCCGGCATATCTTTTCTCCCACCACCGACCCCATGCTGCCCATCATGAAACGCGGCTCCATAACCCCGACCACGCACTCTATCCCTCCGATAAAAGCTTGGCCGGTAATAATGGCTTCGGGCAGATGGGTCTCTTCCCGGGCTTTCTGAAGTTTAACATCATAATCCGGGAAATCCAGGGGATTGAATGAGGTAAGTCCGCGGTCCCATTCCTCAAAGGTTCCTTCGTCACAAAGAGAATATATCCGCTCCCAGGCGGTCACCGCAAAATGGTGGGAACACCGGGGGCAGAAATCGTTGTTTTTGATTATTTCGGTTTCTGAGATCCATGCAGAACACGTTGGGCAAGGAAAATTACCCTCCCGGGAGTCAAGGGTGAGCGGTGATTTGTTTATCCCAGATAAGTCTATGTAGGCCTTTTTGGACTTAAAGGTGGGTTTAAACACCGGCATCATCCTTTCTGGCCGGTTTCTCTATTCCGAACATGATCTCACCCCGGCAAACCAGTTCATCGTTGGTCTTGATTTCTCCTTGGAACCAACCGAAGCCTGATTTCAGTTTGAGCACCTGGCTGGTAATAACCAGAGTGTCACCGGGAACTACTTGTTTCTTGAACCGCATTTTATCCACACCGGCCAGGAAACCCAATTGGCCCCGGTTACTCTCCTGGCTGAAGAGGGCACACGCCCCCACCTGGGCCATGGCTTCAATCAGCAATACCCCAGGCATAATGGGCCGTCCCGGGAAGTGACCGGAGAAATGGGGTTCGTTGATAGTCACATTCTTTATCCCCACCGCTTTGACGCCCGGCTCCAAGTCGATGATCCTATCCACCAACAGAAACGGGTAGCGGTGTGGCAGCACATCCAGTATCTGAGTAATATCCATATATAATCTCCTGTTATCAGTACTTCTTGATCACCAGGACCGCATTATGTCCGCCAAAGCCCAATGATTGGGAAGCGGCATATACAATCTGCTTTTCCCGCGGCTCCAATCGGACAAAGTCGAGATCGCAATCGGGATCCGGGGTATCCAGGTTTATGTTGGGGGCAATAATATTATTTTGCATGGTCAACACCGCCGCAATCAATTCGACCGCACCCGCCGCCCCCAGCATATGGCCGGTGGCTGACTTGGTGGAAGTTATCGCCAGATTGTCCCGATCATCACCCAATACCCGCTTAAGCGCTTTGGTTTCCACCATATCGTTGAAGTGGGTGCCTGTTCCGTGAGCATTCATATAATCAAGTTGTCCGGCCTGGATGCCGGCTTCCAGCAATGCTGCCTTTAATGCCCGGGCTGCACCATCTCCCTCAGGATCGGGTTGAACAATGTGGAAGGCATCGGAACTGCTGCCAAATCCGATCAGTTCTGCATATATCTTGGCTCCCCGGTCGAGAGCATGCTCCAATTCTTCCAGGATCAAGATTCCCGACCCCTCACCCATAACAAAGCCATCCCGGTCCAGGTCGAAGGGGCGGCAGGATTTCACTGGATCCTCATTGCGGGTGGAAAGGGCTTTCATGGCACAAAATCCGGCAATACTCAGCGGCGTGATAGGAGCTTCGGTTCCGCCGGTAATCATTACCTCCGCATCTCCATGCTGGATAATACGAAACGCATCGCCTATGGACGTAGTAGCTGTGGCGCAGGCAGTGACCGAGCATCCACTAGGTCCCCGGGCGCCAAACATTATGGAGACATGGCCCGACGCCATGTTGGGTATCAGCATGGGAATAAAGAACGGGTTGATTCCCGCAACCCCGCGTTTCTGCAGCACCAGGCTTTGTTTCTCGAATATGTCTATGCCACCGATACCGGTACCGATTAATACCCCAGCCCGATCCGCATCAGTCTTACTCAGATCGAGGCCGGCATCTTCCAGGGCAATCCGCGCTGCCGCACAGGCATACTGAATAAAAGGATCCATGCGCCTGGCTTCAGTCCTGGGCATATAATCCTGGGCATTAAAGTCCTTGACCTGAGCAGCTATTTTGGTTGGATAATCACTGGTATCAAAACGGTCGATAAGTCCGATCCCGCTTTGTCCAGCCAGCAATTTGCTCCAGAACCCTTCCAGATCATGGGAGACCGGGTTTATGGTTCCCATACCCGTGATCACAACTCTGCGTGATACCAAGTTTTCACCTCATTTGCAAATACTATTATGGCCGGTGCTGCTCGATGTAATCGACAACGTCCTTGACAGTTTTAAGTTTCTCCGCAACATCTTCAGGAATCTCGAATTCATATTCCTCTTCCAGCATCATGATCATCTCTACCACGTCAAGGGAATCCGCTTCCAGGTCTTCTTCAAAACGTGATTCCAATTTGATCTGGTCCTCTTCGATACCTTTAACTTCTACGATGATTTTCTTTACGGTTTCAAATACTGACATGCTCCTACCTCCTCAATTTTTTTGATCTATTTATATTGACATTCCACCATCAACGCGGATTACCTGACCATTAATATAGGCGGCCGCCGGAGAGGCCAGAAAAGCCACCAATGCGGCTATATCTTCAGGTGTTCCCAGTCTTCCCAGTGGAATCTGCTCGGTCATCCGGGCTGTAACCTCGGCCGGCAGTTTATTGGTCATATCGCTGACGATGTATCCGGGAGCCACAGCATTGGCGGTAATGCCCCGCGGTCCGTATTCTTTGGCCACTGAGTAGGTAAATCCCAACAGCCCCGCCTTTGACGCGGCATAGTGAGCTTGTCCCGCATTACCTGCCATCCCCACTACTGAAGATATGTTGATGATGCGACCCTGCTTCTTTTTCATCATATACTTCAAGGCGGCTCGAGAGCAATAAAATGCCGACGACAAATTGGTGTCGATCACATCATGCCATTGGGCGTCGGTCATGCGCACCATAAGCTGGTCTTTATTGATACCGGCATTATTAACCAAGACATCTATGCCATCCAGGTTGGCTATTGTGGCCTCTATCAATTGCGCGGCACTGGCCGGATCGGACACATCAGCGCCCAATATGACACCGTCGCCTCCAGCTTGACGGATGAGGTCAAGCACCTCCTGGGCTTGGGCCCGGTTGGCATCTACCTCGATCTTATCATAATAGTTGACGGCTATCCTGAAGTTCTTGGCCAGCTCAATGGCAATTGCCCGGCCGATACCCCGGGAACTACCGGTTACCAGGGCTACAGGCTTGTTCATATTGATTTCACCTTCTCCATCAATTTATTGAGGCTCTTGATATCACTAATCTGCCCTAATATCCGGTCTTTA
>JAKJCH010000052.1:0-374 GCA_022706565.1 Bacillota bacterium
ATGTTGGCGTTACAAGCTATTGAATATCATGCAAAAGGGAAAAACCTGAATTTATTGGACGGTAAAATAACGGCTGATGATGGTGAGATAGGCTTTTATAATGCAATTATAGATGAGTTTTATAATCTGGATAAACCGATAATGGATTTAAGTAAGCCTTACTATTGGTTTAAGGTAAAGAAAGAAGCTTTGAATTGGTTGGAACATATTGCAAACAACCAGAACCCCAGAGATTTTGCCAAGTACTTTTTAAAATAGTCTGAGATAGTGAAGTGTTATGACGCTGGCATTCATAATACGCCAGAACTTTAAAGCAAATTCATTACCCTTTTGGTATATGTTATAATGCAGTTGAAAAAAATTAATAATGGCGG
>JAKJCH010000052.1:456-9904 GCA_022706565.1 Bacillota bacterium
CCCGCCTTAACAAAACAAGGAGGAACGATATCCATGCCATCTGGATCCCGCGCCAACATCTCTCTTCCCTTTCTAGCTATAACCAGCCTCTTTATCACCTGCCTGCTGATTACCAATATTGTAGCGGGACGCTTGGTGCAATTCGGTGATATGACCTTGACCGCCGACCTGTTCCTGTTTCCGCTTACCTACATTTTCGGGGATGTCCTTACCGAAGTATATGGCTTTGAAAAGGCCCGTCTCACTATATGGCTCGGTTTTGCCGCCAATTTCCTTATGGCCCTGGTATTTATCCTGGTGGTGTCCCTGCCCAGTCCCTCTT
The DNA here is from genome assembly GCA_022706565.1 of Bacillota bacterium. Lineage (GTDB taxonomy): Bacteria > Bacillota > Syntrophomonadia > Syntrophomonadales > Syntrophomonadaceae > PHAA01. The sequence goes on from JAKJCH010000052.1 coordinate 779, forward strand.
TCTGGGAACATGAGAGCGCTTACCGTACGGTGCTGGGATTTGCCCCGCGGATAGTGGCCGCTTCGCTGCTAGCCTATTTTGCCGGCGAGTTTTCCAATTCGATGATTCTGTCCCGATTGAAGCTGGTGACGCGGGGAAAATGGCTATGGACCAGGACCATCGGCTCTACTTTGGTTGGGCAGGGTATTGACACTTCCGTCTTTATGGTCATCGCTTTTTGGGGTTTGTTCTCCGCTGATATCTTTATAGGGATGGTCCTGGTTCAGTATGGCTGGAAAGTAGCTTACGAGGTACTGGCCACCCCAATCACCTATGCGGTGGTCCGCTGGCTAAAAAGAAGCGAGGGTATCGACACCTTCGATTATGGAGTTGGATACAACCCTTTCCGTTTGAGTTAGGGTGAGCGAGTGGCTGAGGAACGTCGGTTTGATGACCGATATTGGGGCAGGTTATATGGTATTATGTAACCAAATTGAAGGTGACAGGCACCAGGTATAGGGAGGAAAATGATTGAGAAGCGAAGCTATTGACGAAGGTGATAGCCTTATTATCGTGGGTTCGGGCAACGTGGCCTGGAATGTATATAGAATAGCCGTAATACTAGGCTACCAGGTAACAGTCATCGACAACCGGGCAATGACCTTGACGCGGGACAGGTTTCCGGAAGCCAGCCAACTATTGCTGGGCGATGACGTTATCAGTCTGCTGAAGAGCTGCCCTATTACCGAAAACACCAGCGTCGTGCTAGCTAGCCGTCATCATGAATTTGATCTGGCTGCCTTGTGTGAACTGGCCGACTCTCCGGCCAGGTACGTCGGTGGGTTGGGCAATAGACATAAAGTGACTGAATATTATGCAGCATTGGAAGCGATGTCGGTCACCCCGGAATGGCTGGAGAGGGTTCATGTTCCCATTGGCCTGGATATTGGCGGCTATAAAGCGGCCGAGATCGCTCTATCCATTATGGCGGAGATACAATCGGTTAAATACGGCCGGCCGGGCGGATTTGTTGTGTTGCAGGAGAGAAGAAAGGGGATTGGCAAGCGAGATGGACTATTTTAAGAAGTATCCAATCCAAAAAGATAGAATGATCGATAGCTTCCTGGAGATGATAGCTATCGATTCTGTATCCGGACACGAAGCATCATATCGGGATTATCTTCTGGCCAAGTTTAACGAACTGGGTTTCTCGGGTATTGAGGATGATGCCGGCAGCAGGCTCAATGGCGACTCCGGCAACCTGTTGTTTAAGCTGCCCGGCACCATAAATCGCTCTCCTTTATTGCTGTCAGCTCATATGGATACGGTCGTACCTGGTCACGGCATCCAAGGCGAATTGGTTCAGTTTGATGGGCATCAGATTATCAGGAGCGCCGGCGAGACTATCCTGGCCGGGGATGATAAGGCCGGGGTGGCCGCCCTCTTGGAAGCGATACGGGTAATAATAGAGAACGGCTTTGATTATCCCCCCTTGGAGATTCTGTTTACAGTGAGCGAAGAACAGGGACTATTGGGTATAAAGAATTTTGATTTTTCCCAAGTCCGGTCGTCTCTGGGATACGTGCTGGACAGTGGGGGGGATCCCGGTACTATCGTAGTGCAGTCTCCCTGCCAAAACGAGATAGAATATCGGGTGCGGGGAATTGCCGCTCACGCCGGCATGAATCCCGAGGAAGGCCGTAACGCCATTCAGATGATGGCCCAGGCCCTGGCCAAGATGCCCTGCGGAAGGATCGACCCGGATACCACTTGCAACTTTGGCATAATCGAGGGTGGCTTGGCCCGGAATATCGTAGCCCCCTTCTGCCGGGTAAAAGGAGAAGCCCGCAGTTTGGAACGGTCAAAGCTTGATCAATTGACCGCCAAACTGGTTCAGGTTTTTACAGAAGAGGTAACCGCGCAAGGTGGGCAGCCCGAGGTTGATGTAGTGCTGCTCTACCCGGAAGCAGCCCTGCAGGCAGACGAAGAGGTGGTAAGACTGGCGGTCCAAGCGGCAGAAAAGATTGGGGTCACCGCCCGCCTGGAGAGCACTGGCGGGGGCAGCGATGCCAGTATAATCAACGGTGCCGGAATTCGCTGCGCCAACCTCGGCATCGGCATGAAAAAGGTCCATACCGTGGATGAATATATTGAAGTCGAGGACCTGATCGCCGATGCGGCCTGGATCATCAGTATAATCAGAGAGGCTGTCATGTAATCGCCCGGAAACTTCAACCGGATTTACGTTTAATAGTGAATGATTAGTTGAGACGGGAGCGGACAAAATCGCGCAGGGTCGTTTCCGGCGGATAAGCAGCCAACAAATCGAACAAGGCCTGCCAGCGGCCCGCAAACGCAAAGCCCTTTTCATATACCAGTAACTCCATTTATATCACCTCAAGCCAATTTTATGCAGGGGGTGAAGATATTATTCGAGGGGAATGGAAGCAAATGGATTTAGTAGAAAAAACCTTGCACAGCCAGGAGATATTTGCCGGCCGCATTGTGCGCCTGCGGGTAGATACCGTCGAACTGCCGAACGGCCAGCAAAGCACCCGTGAGGTGGTAGAACACGCCGGGGCGGTAGCGATCGTAGCGTTGGACAGCGCTGACCAAGTGGTGTTGGTGAGACAGTACCGCCACCCGGTGGATAGAATATTGGCGGAGATCCCGGCCGGGACATTGGAAAATGGAGAAGATCCGCTGGACTGTGCTCGCCGGGAACTGCAGGAAGAGACTGGGCTGATTGCGGCCAATTGGAAGAAGATTCTCACCTATTACAGCACTCCAGGGTTTACCAATGAGTGTTTGCACATCTTTATGGCCACCGGTTTGACCGAGGGCATCGCCCAACCGGATCAGGACGAGTTTGTCGAACCCGTACGGGTGCCCTTGAGCGAAGCCTACCAGCAGATCTTCACTGGTCAAATCGCTGACGGCAAAAGTATAATTGGTATCCAATATGCCTATTCGCAGCGGTAGGGAATTGTATGCCGACCTTCACATTCACATCGGCAGAGCGAGCGGGAACCCGGTTAAAATAACCGCTGCCCGGGGTTTGACCTTGTCGTCGATACTATTTGAAGCCGCCCCCCGTAAGGGCTTGGATGTAGTAGGAGTAGTAGATGCCGGCAGCCCATTGGTGGCAAAAGAGATCGGGGATATGCTGCGGACGGGAGATCTGCGCGAGCTGGACGAGGGCGGGTTTTTGGCGCGCAACGGGGTCCTGCTGATAATCGGCTCGGAGGTCGAGACCAGGGAAGGGGTCCATGTCATAGCCTATCTGCCCGGTTTGAATTCCCTAAAGGGATGGCAGCGGTTTTTGGCTCCCCGGATTCGCAATATGAGTCTGTCCACTCAAAAGGCGGACATTGCCATGGCGGATATCATCTCGCAATGCATCCGATTGGACAGCATCTTCTGTCTGGCCCATGCGTTCACACCTCATAAAGGTGCCTATGGGGTCTGGACCGATAGGTTGTTCAAGGAACTGGGTCCGGCAATAGAAGATATAAAGGTGATTGAGCTGGGCTTGAGTTCTGACAGCAACCTGGCTGACACCGTGGCAGAAACCCGCCGCTTCAGTTATGTATCCAATTCCGATGCTCATTCCGCCCCCAATATAGCTCGTGAATATAACCGTCTGGATATGGCCGACAGGAATTTTGGCGAATTGAAACTGGCCTTGTTAAACAAGCATGGGCGGGGCATAGCAGCAAATTATGGTCTTCACCCCCGCATGGGTAAATACCACCGCAGCTTTTGCCTCTCGTGCAACCGGATAGCCAACGAGCCGGCCCCGGTGACACGTTGCCCTGCTTGCGGGAGCGATCGCATGGTGATGGGTGTCTATGATCGCATCGTAATGATCCAGGACGCTCCCTGCAGCCGCCAACCCCCCGACCGGCCCCCCTATTATTACCGTATCCCGCTCAAAGATCTGCCGGGCATTGGTCCGGTTGCCTATCGCCGCCTGTTGGAGGCATTTGCCAATGAGATAGATGTTATGGAAAACGTCCCTATCGAGGATATCCGCCGAATCATAGGAGACCGCCCGGCTGCCGCGGTGCTGGCCATGCGCAGCGGGTCCCTGGTCATCAAAGATGGTGGGGGAGGGCATTACGGGCGGGCGTCAGTTCCGGCTGATATGATATGATGTTGATGTAAAAATGGCCAGAGGAGGAATCAATAATTGAAACCGGTCTACATAATAGGTCACAAGAATCCTGATGTTGATTCCATCGCCTCTGCAGTGGCATACCAGGCTTTCAAGGAAAAGACCGATCAAGGTTTGTTTATGGCGGCGGCGGCCGGGGAACTGGGTGAAGACCTGGTCTGGCTGTTGGATTACCTGGGGCTTGAGCACCCGCTAGTGGTACATGATGTAAGCACCCGGGTTGAAGATTTATTGGATGAGGAACTGCCGCCGCACACCAGCCCTGAAACCACTTTGCAGGAATTGGGCAGTTTCATGAGTTCCCGCAAAATAAAGACCCTGCCGGTGGTTGATGAGGAAAAGGGCTTTCTGGGCTTGCTCACCATAGGCGACATCGCCATGCTGTGGCTGCAATCGCTGGGTTCAGGGGTGGATATTGACCGTAGTCCCGAGATAGTCAAGGGATTACTGGCTCGACAAGCCGGCCAGATTATGAAGACCAGGGATCTGGTTCTGTTTGAACCGGACGAAAAAGTGGACGAGGCCCGGCGCAATATGCTGGCCAGCCGTTTCCGCAACTATCCGGTGGTGGATGACAACAACCGGTTTATGGGCATGATTTCCCGCTATAATCTGCTGCAAATGAGGCGCAAGCAAGTAATACTGGTCGACCATAACGAGAAGAAACAGGCGGTTGAAGGTATAGAAGAAGCCGAAATCCTGGAAATAATTGATCACCACCGGGTGGGCGATCTGCAGACCTTGTGGCCGATATTCTTTCATAATGAGCCGGTTGGGTCTACATCGACCTTGGTGGCGGAGCTGTTTTTACGCGGTGCAATTCCCTTGGAGGGAGGATTGGCGGCACTGCTGCTGTCCGGCATCATGTCCGATACCATGATTTTCGCTTCGCCCACCACTACCGAAAAGGACCGCCTCATGGCCCGGGAATTGGAGAGAATCTCCGGTTTCGAGGCTATGACCTGGGGGAAGCAACTGTACTCCCAAATCCACCAGGTGGACCGGCTTTCCGATGATGAGTTGGTGAACGAAGATTTGAAAGAGTACGCCAGCGGTGATACCATTTTTGCGGTCAGCCAGGTTGAAACCGTGGAACTAAAAGCCTTAGCCCAGCGCCGGTCCAGCCTGATCGCGACCATGGAGGAACTATGTGCGAGACGGGGCTACGCGCTGATGTGTCTGATGGCCACCAGCATATTCGAAGCCGGCACGGAGATAATCGTGGCTGGTGAGAAAAAGGGACTGGTGGAAGACGCCTTCCAACATGAACTGGTAAACGGGGGCATATTTTTAAAAGGGGTACTGTCCCGCAAAAAGCAGGTAGTTCCGGTGATATACCAAGCCCTGCGCACGTCCAACCTGTTATAATCCGGTGATAATTCAATAAGTGGCTCAAGTTGCCGCGGGCTGAATACAGACAGCCGGCGGCCACGTCTTTTTCTGCTATGAATTCACGGCCTTACAGTCCGTGGGCACCCGCCTGAATGGCATAAAAATGAATAAATAAAGCTGGCCAGGCCCGGACCACTTTTGGTCATAAAGTGGTACGGGACAAAATATGATTGGAAAGAGAGGTTCTAATTGCATGACATTTGCCAGGAAAGGGTAACAGATGAAATTGACACAGAGGCTGAAACGGCATGTCAGAGAAAACAAATGGCAGTATTTGCTTATCGTTGTCATATTCCTGGCGGGGATAGTTGTGGGGGACTTCAAAGCTGGAGGCCTGGCCAATGGCGTCAAGGAACATTTGCTGGGCTTGATCGATGACTATTTGAAAGGGGGTACAGCGGCCGGGGCAGCCAAACCGGTTATCCTGTGGAATTCATTCTTGAACCAGGCAAAAAGCATCATTGCCATATGGTTCCTGGGGTTAACCATTATCGGTATGCCATTGATTCTGGCGATAGTATTCTTGAAAGGCTTCTCTTTGGGTTTTACGGTGTGTTTCCTGGTCTCGGAACGAGCGGCTTCAGGCGTATTGATCAGCATCCTGTCCATATTGCCCCAGAACCTTATCTACATACCATTGCTTATTGTATGGTCAGTGGTAGGAATGAATTTCTCCATCTATATAACCCGTTCCCGTGCTGGGGGCGGGGTGCCGCTGAGCCGTGGTTTTATCGGCTATACCCTGTTGTTGCTGATATCACTGGTGATTGTATTGGTGGGAGCACTGATCGAAGCCTATCTATCACCATTATTCCTGGGCTTATTTATTTAGTGCGAAAGGGAGGGAATCAGGGATGGTCATTGTAGTGGGAAAGTGGAAGGAAAAACTAATCAGGGTGGCGGCTTTGATCGTGGTGGTGGTTCTGTTTGCAGCGGCCCTGCCCACGGTAGCCGGGGTATTTTATGAAAAGGTGCCGGTTTTCAGCGGATGGATGCAGGATGAGCACCCTACTGGCAATCCCATGCGGGTGGAACAACCTCAGGATGTGCCTGGCACCGAGTTCAGCGATAGGGTGGATCAATTCGTGATCAAGCTGCAGAACTTCTATCTTCAGGAGCAGGAATAGGCAGCCAGTGCATGGAATTAATGAAGTGGATATAGAAAATAGTTCCATGGTCAGGAGCCTGGCAGTGCAGAATTCGATAGAAAGCTTCTTAAACTATATAAAATATGAAAAAGGCCTGTCGGCCAATACCATAACCGCCTATCGGCGTGATCTGGCCAAGTTTGCCCGGTATTTGCAGGATGAATGCCGGGTAAAAACCTGGGGAGAGGTCAGAAGAAAGCACATCACCGGTTTTCTGGCCGGAGAGATGGACATAGGGGCGGCCAACGCTACTGTGGCCCGTACTTTTTCCAGCATCAAAGGGTTGTTCAAGTTCCTGGTAGCCGAAGATCAGGTAGCCCTGAATCCCACCACGGACATGGAGACTCCCAAGATTAAGCGCAAATTGCCGCAGGTTTTAACTGTCCTGGAGGTGGACAAGCTAATGGAACAGCCCACTGTGACCAAACCCCTGGGGTTAAGGGACCGGGCTATGCTGGAGCTTGTTTACGGGACCGGAATAAGGGTATCGGAGCTTCTGGCCGTGCAATTGGAAGACTTGAATGCCATGGCTGGTTTTCTGCGGTGTGTGGGAAAGGGGCGCAAAGAGCGAATCATCCCCGTCAACCAGACCTCCATTACATGGGTGCAAAGGTACTTGGCTCGGGCCCGTCCCCTGCTTATAAAGGGGCAGGGCGAGCGGACCCTGTTTCTGAATGCTCATGGCCGCAAAATGAGCAGGCAGGGTTTCTTTAAGATTCTGGCCCATTATGGCAGCCAAGCTGGGATCGGAAAGAATCTGACCCCTCACATGCTGCGCCACTCGTTTGCCACCCATCTTCTGGAGAACGGCGCGGATCTGCGGGCTGTCCAGGAAATGCTAGGTCATTCGGATATTTCGACCACCCAAATATATACTCATCTTACCAAGAGTCGGTTGCGCGAAGTATATCACCAATGTCACCCCCGGGCCTGACACGCCCGCCTGATTGGTAAAGGAGGGATGCAGCGTGGGAAAAAGAGTTGTATTAATAGTGCTCGACAGCGTTGGAATCGGTGCTGCCGAGGACAGTTGTTTCTATGGAGACGAGGGGTGCAATACCCTGCGACATGTGGCTGAGTCGGGAGGGATCCACCTGCCCACTATGGGGAGCCTGGGTCTGGGGCACCTCGAACATCTGCCCGGAGTCGAACCGATGGAGGCGCCCCGGGGGTCATACGGGAAAATGGTGGAGCAGTCCAAGGGCAAGGATACCACTACTGGACACTGGGAGCTTATGGGGGTTATACTGGAGCATCCTTTCCCCACCTACCCCAATGGATTTCCAGCGGATCTGATCAAGGAATTTGAAGCCAGGATCGGCCGGAAAACACTGGGCAATATCGTGGCTTCAGGCACAGAGATCATTCAGCAATTGGGGCAACAGCACGTTGACACAGGTTTCCCCATCGTGTACACCTCGGCCGACAGTGTCTTCCAGATAGCCGCCCATGAGGAAGTGATTAGCCTGGACGAGCTATATCACATGTGCCGTCTGGCCCGAGCTCTGTTGCAGGGTGAACATGGGGTGGGCAGGGTCATTGCCCGCCCGTTTATCGGTACCGCGGGTAAGTTTATCCGCACTCCCAATCGTCACGATTTTTCTTTGGAACCGCCCCCCAATATTCTTGACTCCATCATTGCCGCTGGGCAAAAGGTGGTAGGGGTTGGTAAGATAAAGGACATTTTTGCCGGCCGGGGAGTAAGTGAAAGCTATCCTACCCGGAATAACGAGGATGGCATGGATCGGATACTGCGGGTTATGAGAGAAGATTTCTCCGGACTGGTTTTCGCGAACCTGGTTGATTTCGACCAGTTATACGGGCATCGCAACGATGTTGACGGATACCGGGAGGCCCTGGAGGAGTTCGATGCCTGGCTGCCCCAATTGCTGGAGAGCATGGGTGCGGAGGATGTGCTGATGATCACCGCCGACCATGGCTGTGATCCAACCACAATTGGAACAGATCACACCCGCGAGATGGTTCCTCTATTGGTCTGGGGGCCAGGGGTCAGAGCCGGCGTCGACTTGGGCCGGCGTGATAGTTTTGCCGATGCCGGGCAAACCATAGCCGAATACTTGGAAGTCCCCGTTAGTATTGCTGCAGGTCGAAGTTTTTGGCCATTGATAAGAGGTTGATATGAATATCCAGGATATTATTTTGAAAAAACGAGACGGCGGGGTATTGTCAGCAAACGAGATAAAGTATCTGGTACGGGGCATCAGTGACGGTACCATACCCGATTATCAGATTGCCGCTTGGGCTATGGCGGTTTATTTCCAGGGCATGACCGACCAGGAAACCAGTGAATTGACCATGGCCATGGCCTATTCGGGAGAGGTCATGGATTTGTCCGCTATAAGCGGGAAGAAAGTGGACAAGCACAGTACTGGCGGGGTAGGCGACAAAACCACCCTGGTTGTGATCCCC
>JAKJCH010000053.1 GCA_022706565.1 Bacillota bacterium
TAATCTTGATGCACCGGTAATGCGGGATCAGGTATTGGGTGAAGCAGATATATATATAAATGACCGCTATTTTCAGAGCGTGGCTCTGGTCAGCCAGAATCATATTGGCCAACAACCTTGGTTGGTGCAGAGACTCTTGAAGCAGTGGATTGAAAACATCAGGGCTGGCCGGAATGACCCAATTGGATCCTGAGAATGGAGGATAAAGATGATATACAGATGGGAGCTTGGCAATGGAGCCAGGCTGGTGGCGGAGGACATACCCTACGTCAAATCCGCAGCGGTAGGAATATATATCAAGGTTGGATCGCGATACGAATCTCCCCGTCTGGCAGGTGCCAGTCATTTTATTGAGCATATGCTTTTTAAAGGTACCCCTGACCGGACTGCCCGGGATATAGCTGAAAGCATGGAGATGATGGGCGGCCAGCTGAACGCCTACACATCTAAAGAGTACACCTGTTTCTATGCCCGCACCCTGGACGAGGATATCTACACCGCGGTGGATATTCTAATTGACATGGTGTTCAATTCCTTATTGAGCCCCAGCGATTTCGAGGTGGAACGGCAAGTCATAATTGAAGAAATAAATATGTATGAAGACTCGCCCGATGAGCTGATCCATGATATGTTTGCCCGGAAATTCTGGGAAGGCCATAATTTGGGCAACTCCATCCTGGGCACAACCGAATCGATCGAAGCCATGGACCGGAAAGAGCTGTACAATTATTATCGACAGTACTATGTGCCCGGCAATATGATTATCTCGGTTGCCGGGAACGTCGACCCCCTCCGGGTCAAGGACTACCTGGAGGAGAAGCTGGAGCAGTATGGAGGTCCTGTCCCGGCTGGCATACAAGTACCGCCTGTATTAAACCTGCCATTCATCCAATTGGTGCCCAAAGATGTCGAGCAGCTGCAGATTTGCCTGGGATTGCCCGGCCTGTCCCACCATGACGAGGACCGCTTTACCCTGAATGTCATGAACAGTATCCTGGGCGGGGGAATGAGTTCCAGGCTGTTCCAAAAACTGCGGGAGGAGTTGGGACTGGCGTATTCGGTATACTCCTATCCAGCCAGTTACTCGGATACCGGCATGTTCAGTATATATACCGGGACCAACCCTAACCGCATCGATGAATTTTGCCACAACCTGCACGAACAAATACGGATGTTTGCGGAGCAGGGGGTGACTGACGAGGAGGTCAGCCGCACCCAGAAGCTGATGAAGTCGAGCCTTTCCCTGGGCCTGGAAAGCGTTATGAACCGCATGACCCGTATCGGCAAAGCGGTGATGATGTATGATTACATCATGACCCCGGAGGAAGTTATTGACCGGATTTATGCAGTTGATGCAGGCATGGTAAAGGGTATGGCCGAAAGTCTGTTTGAAGGGCAGCCCTTCTCCGTCGCGGCAATCGGGAGCGAAGAAGTCCTGCCCGAGGTGGAGCAGGAATTGGCCCGGTGGTGGGATGTCAAGAAATGATAGTACTTATACGCCGCCTTCATTCCTTCGACTTGCCCTTGCCCCGTTTCATGACCCCGGGAGCGGCCGGCATGGATATCTACGCCGCCAATGCCGAGCCAGTTGTAATCGCAGTGGGACAGAGGGTATTGGTACCCACCGGGATAGCCATAGCTCTCCCCCAGGACTGTGAAGCCCAGATTCGCCCCCGCAGCGGTCTGGCACTCAATCATGGACTTACCCTCCTCAATACCCCCGGGACTATTGACTCCGATTATCGGGGGGAAATCAAGCTTATTGTTATAAATTTGGGGGACAAAGAGTATACATTACTCAGGGGAGAACGGATCGCCCAGATGGTCTTTGCCCGGGTAATGAAACCGGAGTTGATCGAGGTGGAATCGCTCGACGGCACCGAACGCGGATCAGGGGGGTTTGGACACACCGGTATATAGGGGGTAGGGTAGATGCGGCTGAACGATTTAGTAGGGAAAGAGATGGTCAATATTTACGACGGCATGAGGATGGGCACAGTGGGAGAATCAGATATGCTCCTGGACCAGGAAACCGGTCAGATCGTATCCATCATATTGCCCAACCGGGGCAATGTGCTGAACTTCTGGACGGATCGGCAAAAGCTGGTCATTCCCTGGGAAGCCGTCAAAAAAATTGGCCGTGAAGTAATCGTGGTTGAATTGGACAATACCCATATGCGCCTGAAAAACAATTCCATATAATTTTATTTCAGGACTTCAGCCCAAATTTCTCATAAAGTAACAAAAACCGCCCTGCTGTACATAAGCACATGGAAGGGGCGGTTTTGTCGCGCCTTGGAGTAATATGGTCGGAGTGTGGATCAGTTCTGGGATTTGGCGCTTCTATTGATAATTGAGTTACAATAGGATAATATTATTTGAAATTTCATAAGGAGGCCAAACCAATGAGCGATAGATTCAGCAAAGAAGGTCTTACCTTCGATGATGTTCTGCTAATACCCGGACATTCTGTGGTGATGCCGCAGGATGTCGATGTTTCGACCCGTCTGACCAAAAATGTGCGCCTGGAAACCCCGATAATGAGTGCCGGTATGGATACCGTCACCGAATCGCGAATGGCCATCGCCATGGCCCGTGAAGGCGGCATAGGGATCATTCATAAAAACATGTCCATCGAGGAACAGGCCCGCATGGTGGATCGGGTAAAACGCTCCGAACATGGGGTTATATCGGACCCCTTCTTTCTTGCCCCTGATAATAAGGTCAGTGATGCCCTGCGGATAATGGAACACTATCATATTTCCGGAGTGCCCATCACCGAAGGGCGGAAGTTGGTTGGCATCCTCACCAACCGCGACCTGCGGTTTGAAACCGACTTCGAGCAACCCATCAGGAACATAATGACCAGTGAGAGATTGATCACCGCTCCGGTCGGCACAACTATGGAAGAGGCCAAAGAGTTGCTGCGTCGGTACAAGATAGAGAAACTGCCCCTGGTAGATGAAAACTTCAACCTAACAGGGCTAATCACAATTAAAGACATAGAAAAGACCCAAAAATATCCCCGGGCGGCCAAGGATTGCCGGGGGAGATTGATCGTAGGGGCGGCAGTGGGAACGGCCCGTGATACCATGGAAAGGGTGGAAGCGCTAAAGGCCGCGGGGGTCGATGTACTGGTGGTTGATACTGCCCACGGTCATTCCGAGAATGTCATCCAAATGGTTAAGGTGATCAAAAACCGGTTCCCCAATCTTGAGGTAATCGGAGGCAATGTAGGCACCGGAGAGGCCACCGAAGCATTGATCCAGGCTGGAGCCGACGCCATCAAGGTGGGAATCGGACCGGGTTCCATTTGCACCACCCGGGTCATAGCCGGGATCGGCATCCCCCAGATAACAGCGGTGGTGGATTGTGCTCGAGTGGCTAGTAAATACGATATCCCCATCATTGCCGACGGGGGGATCAAATATTCCGGTGATATCGTTAAGGCCATCGCCGCCGGAGCCGATGCGGTTATGATGGGCAATCTGCTGGCCGGCACCGAGGAGAGTCCCGGTGAAGAAATGGTGTTGCAGGGCCGCCGCTATAAGGTCTATCGGGGAATGGGATCGATTGGCGCCATGTCCGAAGGCAGCAGTGACCGTTATTTCCAGGAAGATGCCCAGAAACTGGTGCCGGAAGGCATTGAGGGACGCATACCGTTCAAGGGTTCGGTTTCCGAAACCATTTTCCAACTAGTGGGCGGACTTAAAGCCGGCATGGGTTATTGTGGGGTCGTAAATATAGAAGAGCTGAAAACCAAAACGAAGTTTATCCGCATCACCAATGCGGGTTTGACCGAAAGCCATCCCCATGACGTTTCCATTACCAAAGAGGCGCCTAACTACCAGGTAATGTAGCCGTGGAAACATATTTGCTGCGCCTGGCCTTGGCCGGGGTAGCCGGGTTTTTACTGGGATTGATAAGCAACCGGAAGGACAGAACCCATTCCAGCCGGGTATTTGCCATCGTCTCCATTATTTCCGCATTGTTATTTATTGTGGCCTCCGGTCTGCATCAACAGACTCACAACATGGGAGATCCCGCCCGCTTAACAGCCCAGATCCTGTCAGCGTTGGGATTTCTGTTCGCAGGGCTCATCTGGATTGATAGAAGCAGTAGAGTGGAAGGGCTCAACACCGCCGCCGCATTAATGCTGGCTTCATTGATCGGTTTATTGATTGGCGCCGGCTGTTATCTTACGGCTCTGTTGGGAGTAGTTTTTTTCTTGTTGCTCTATTGGTTGTCGAGTTGGATAAAGCCAAGGAGACGTCGGAAGATAGTGCAGGAAAAAACCGGGGAGGAAGCTCCCCCCGGTTGATGCGGGCTCGTCAAACTCACGGCAGTTATCGGGGACTGACGCTTCGTTCAGCTATTTCAATGGCTTTGGCAACCATGTTGCCGCAATCCCTGGAACTGACATCGCCCCAGCCCCGGCTGGCTACAACTTGATCAACACCTAATTCACGGGCAATTTCATATTTGAGTTGCTCAGACATGATACCCCTTCTTCTAGCCAACTGATACCCCCCTTATTATCACAGCCCGCAATATTTATTCTTCCGTGGGTAGCGGTTTATGATGCTGATAAAATAATTATATAAATGTAATGAATTGGCTTATTAAAGCCGCTATAATAATATAGGGCCGCTCCAGTGGGCAAAATGCGTATTGTTGAGACCAGGAGGAACCGAGATGAGATATGAAGGCAATATTTACCGGCCGCCTAGTGAGGCCAGGAGTTATATACTGCAGTGTACGGTGGGCTGTTCCCATAACCGCTGCACTTTTTGTTCAATGTATAAAGACAAGAAATACCGGGTGCGGGATCTGGCCGAAATCATGGCGGACATACGCTTGGCTGGACAGTATTATGGTGATTTGTACAAAGTGTTCCTGGCTGATGGTGACGCCTTGGCTATGCCAACTGGTGACTTGCTGGCAATCCTGGCAGAGCTATACCGGACTTTCCCCAGCCTAAAACATGTGGGCATCTACGCCAGCCCGGACAGCATCCTGGACAAAAGCCCGGAGGATCTTAAGAAACTAAAAGAAGCCGGGATAACCATGGCCTACCTGGGAGTTGAAACCGGCGACCGCAAGTTGCTGGAGGATATCCGCAAAGGCGTCACTTACGAAGAAATGGTGGAAGCGGGGAAAAAGGTCAGAGAAGCAGGGATACTGCTGTCAGTCACCATCATATTGGGTTTGGCCGGACGAACCCCCCAGGCGGTTGACCATGCCCTTAATACCGCCAAGATTTTAAATGAAATCAATCCTGATTATATCGGAGCGCTTACCCTCATGCTGGAACCCAAGACAGAGATGTACCGGCGGCTCCAACGAGGTGAATTCGAACTGCCCAACCCCTTCGAGATACTTGATGAACTGAGGCTGATCATCCAGGGACTGGAAGTTCAGGGCACAGAATTCCGCAGCAATCACGCTTCCAATTATCTGGCTATCAAAGGCAGACTGCCTGAGGATAAACAGAAGATACTGGCTCTGATCAACAACATCATTGATACCAACGACCGCAGGTACCTGCGTCCCGAATATATGCGGGGCCTGTAAGAACAATAAATATAAGGGTTATCGTGATCCTGGAACGTTAGGGAGGAAATACATGGCACTGTTTGGCAACAAGGATGAAAACCTGTTCTTTTTATTCTCGGAGAGCGCCCGGGTGGTTGTGAATGGCGGAGACATCCTCAACGATGTGGTGGAAAAATGGCCGCCATGACCGCCTTGGAAAATGAAGGGGACCGAATCATCGAGACCCTGGTGCGAAAACTGCACACCAGTTTTATTCTGCCCTTTGACCGGGAGGACGCCTTACAGCTGGTGCAGAAACTGGCCAACACCCTGGATTATATTACCGGGATCCTTGACATCCTGTGCCTGATCAAGCAGGGCAAACCTAACGCCTGGATCAAGCAGATGATCGATGTTCTGTACGATGCCCTGGTGATTCAGAAGAAAGCCATAGAACTGCTGCCCAAACTAGACCAGAACCGAAAGATGATGTTCGAGTATTGTGAACAGCTTCGGCAATTGGAGCACAAACAGGACAAATACTACCGCCAGGGCTTGGGGGATTTGTTTGAAAACGAGAAAAATGCTGTCCGGATTTTAAAATGGCGCGGCGTCTACGAGCACATCGAGCTGGCCCAGGACCATATCGAAGATGTGGCCATTCTGCTGCGTAATATCGCTATCAAATATTCATAGTGCCATAAGCGCTGCCAAGAATTCTGCAACATGGCAGATTCTTGGTAGACCTGTGGCAGAGTTCCTTGACAGACATATGGCAGACCTTAAGCAGAAATTTGGGAGCCCTTAAGCAGACTTTTGGCAGACCGAGCAAAAAGCCCTCGTTCGGAGTTTGAACGAGGGCTCTATTGTGTCTGATTAAACCCATTTGCGGCTGCGGAAGAAGCTCACCATCCCGCCCGCGAGAGCAATCATGCCGAATAAAATGAACCACACCGCGTAAGGTTTTTCCCGCCCGGGAAAATCCACATTCATACCGAAGAAACCAGTTATCACGGTAAGCGGCATCATAATAATACTGATGATGGTCAGGATGGTGATGATTTCGCTGGTGCGTCCAGTCAGAACCGAGTAATAAGTCTCCATGGTACTGTTCAAAAGGTCTCGGTAGGTATTGGCCGAGTCCAGGATACTGTTGAGGTTGTCAGCCAGGTCCAAATAATAGGGGATGTTGTCATCATGTACGAAAAAGGAATAGCGCCCCTTAATATTGACGAATATATGCCTCTGGGGAATAAGGACCTTGCGCAGCAAAATGATGGTGCGGCGCAGGGTGGAGATTTCCTCGGTAATGTTTTGGCCTTTGCTGAGGAAAACGTCGTCTTCCAGTTCATCGATGCGTTCTCCCAACCTCTCGATGATGGGAAACGAATCGTCAACTATATTGTCAACTATCTTATAGAGCAGGTAATCCGGTCCGCGTTTCATATACTCATTGGTCTTGAGGCTGACCCGGGCTACCTTGCCCACCGCCAACAGGGCGACGGGGTGAATGGTAACGATATAGTTGGGGCCGATGAACACGTCCAATTCTATACTGGATATTTCGTCCTCTTCCTCGGCCTCCTCAAAATAGCGCAGGGCGTGGAAGACGAAGAAATAATAGTCATCGTAATCGTCGATCTTGGCGCGGGGACTTTCCTGGAGACAGTCTTCCAGGGCCAGGGGGTGGAAATTAAAGATTTGCCCAATATAAGCCAGTTCCTGCTCCGAGGTGTCGTAGAGGTCTATCCAAAGAAGGTTTTCCGGCGAAGCCAGCAATTCTTTGGTGTTATTCAAATCGACGTCATGATACATCCTGGTATCGGCGTGATTGTACCAGTAAGTCTTGATCAATTCCTGATCCCTCCTTTTTACATAGAAGGGCTACCAGACCGATCGGTGCTGAAATGTATCCCTCCTATTTATTAGGCCATGTAATAAGATAATTACGCATGACGATCGATCCGCGGGTATAGGTTCCATTTCACCACCGCCCTTCCGATTGGAATATGATCTATAATACTGCTACAATTGACTTGCCTGCTCGGTTCCCTAGATTAATAATATACCTGTAACAGCGGGACATTGTCAATCAGAGTCAGGTGCCGGGGGATATTATGACTAATAAATGGAAAAAGTACTCTATAGATGGGAGGAAGATAATGTTGCGTAAAATCACCCTGTCGGTGCTGATCATAATCGCTGTATTATTCGGAGCTGCCTTTACCATAGGTCTTCCTTCGGCTGCCGTTCCCAAGTCATCCACAGTATATGATATAAATGGGACGGTGGTGCAGGGATTATCCGAGCAAAATCAGGTCCAGGTGGAGATCGATCAGATGTCGCCCCACTTTGTGAACGGGATAATAGCTATCGAGGACAAGAATTTTTACCGCCATCACGGGGTCGACATCAGCGGGATGGTGCGAGCCATGCTTACCAACATCAAAGCCGGCAAGATAGTGGCGGGAGGCAGCACTATAACCCAGCAGACCGCGAAGACACTATTTCTGAGCAACGAAAGGACCTGGAGCCGCAAGATCAAGGAGCTATATTATTCGATCTTGATGGAGAGCCGCTACAGCAAAGAGGAAATCCTCACCATGTACTGCAACAGCATATATTTTGGCGAAGGCGCCTATGGGGTGGAGTTGGCCTCCCGTACCTACTTCGCCAAGCACGCCGCAGACCTGACCCTGGCGGAAGCTGCGCTGCTGGCGGGATTGCCCCAGAGCCCCAGTTATTACGATCCCTACGTGCGTCCCGAGGAGGCCAAGACAAGGCAGGGACAAGTGCTGCAGCGGATGGTCGAAGAGGGGATGATCAGCGCCGAGGAAAAAGAGACTGCCGCAGGTGAAAAACTGGTGTATAAGCGGGCCCAGTTCGCTGCCGGGGAAGCCCCCTATTTTGTAGCGGTGGTGCGCGATTACCTGCGCGAGAAATACGGCGACAGTATGGTTTACCGGGGCGGCCTGCGGGTGTACACGACCCTGGACCTCAACATGCAGAGGGCAGCCAATGAGGCCTATCTGGCCGGACTTAAAAACCAGAATGCCAATCTGCAGGTGGCTCTGGCTGCCGTAGACGTAAAGACCGGCCAGATCAGGGCTTTGGTAGGAGGAAGGGATTTTAGCGGGTCCAGCTATAACCGGGCCTTTGCCCAAAGACAGCCAGGCTCCACTTTCAAACCATTTGTCTATTCCCTGGCCTTGGAGCGGGGATACAACCCCGCCAGCACCATCATGTGCGAGGAGAGGGTATACAAGCTCCCCAATGGTGACACCTACAAACCCACGGATTATGGGGATGAGCCTTATCATTGGCGCCCCTTTACACTGAAGGAAGCGATCATGGTATCCGACAACAGTGTTTCGGTGGCATTGACCGACCAACTGGGAGTCACCGACGCAGCCAACTACGCGCAGCAATTCGGATTTCGGAACATCCAGCCCATCTTATCCCTCCCTCTCGGGTCCAATGAGGTAACCCCGGTGGATATGGCCGCCGGCTATGCAGTATTCGCCAACCAGGGGGTATACAACCAGCCCATTTACCTGCTCAAGGTTGTCAATGATGACGGGGTCGTCCTGGAAAACAACACAACCAGGTCAACCCCGGTAATAAGTGCCGAAAATGCTTATCAGATTACCAATATGCTGACCGGGGTGCTGGAGCCGGGCGGTACCGGGTCAGCCTTGAAGGCGCAGGTGGGCCGGATCGCAGCGGGGAAAACCGGCACTACTGAACAAAAGAATGACGCCTGGTTTGTGGGCTATACCCCGCAATTATGCTGCGCAGTGTGGGTTGGGTATGATCAGGGCAAAGCTGCCAATCTCTTCGGAGGATCAGCAGCGGGGCCGATTTGGGCTTCATTTATTCGTAACGCATCAGCCAACCTGCCTCCCAACGATTTTGTCCGACCCAATGGGGTGGATCTGATCAATATTTGCCTGGATTCCGGGCTGGTGGCGGTGGAAGCCTGCCCGCGCAAGAACACCATGGCCTTCACCAGGACCAACCAGCCCAACGAAATATGTTACCTGCACCAACCTATCACCCATTGGTTCGACGAACTGTTTCCACCCCGGGGAGATGAGCCGAGGTCGGATCGTCCCTGGTGGCAGATATGGGACTGACGGTGACCGGCATAACCCATAGGGGAGAAGGGGTAGGCCGAGAGGAGGGGCAGGCCGTCTTCATTCCTTATGCTATACCAGGAGAAACGGTTGAGGTAGAAATCCGGGAGCGAAAGAAGAATTACCTCCGGGCTCAGCTGGTCGACGTGGTGTCGGCATCACCCGATAGGGTAAAACCTCCTTGTCCCCATTACTACCAATGCGGGGGCTGCACCCACCAGCATATGA
>JAKJCH010000054.1 GCA_022706565.1 Bacillota bacterium
AATTAGGGCTATAATCGATAAAAACTACGTAGTCGAAGGTGATCTACGCCGCGATGTTAGCATGAACATCAAGCGGTTAATGGATTTAGGTTGCTACAGAGGATTGAGGCATCGTCGCGGGTTGCCGGTTCGGGGTCAGAATACCAAGACAAATGCACGCACCCGTAAGGGACCTAAACGTACCGCTGGCGGCAAGAAGAAATAAACGAGGAGGATTGTTTGAGTGGCACGAAGAACAGCAACCGTCAGGGTCAAGAGACGGGAAAAGAAGAATATCGCTGAAGGAATAGCTCATATTAAGTCGACTTTTAACAATACAATCATTTCTATTACTGATAAAAACGGGAATGCAATTTCCTGGGCTAGTGCCGGCACCGTCGGCTTCAAGGGATCCCGTAAGAGCACCCCGTATGCTGCCCAACAGGCTGCTGAAAATGCTGCCCGGGCTGCCATGGAGCATGGGCTGCGGGAAGTGGAGTGTTATGTAAAAGGGCCGGGAGCTGGACGCGAAGCGGCCATACGGTCTTTACAGGCGGCAGGGCTGGAAGTCAGCGTTATCAAGGACGTCACCCCTATTCCGCACAATGGATGCAGACCGCCCAAAAGAAGAAGAGTTTAAGGAGGTATTTGTTTAGTGGCAAGATATACTGATGCAGTCTGTCGCCAGTGTCGGCGGGAAGGGGAGAAACTGTTCCTGAAGGGGGACAGGTGCTACTCGGAAAAATGTGCGGTCCAGAAGAGGGCATTCGTGCCCGGCCAGCATGGTCAAAAACGCCGGCAAAAAGCAAGCGAATATGGTATACAGCTTAGAGAAAAACAGAAGACGAAGAGAATCTATGGGGTTTTGGAGAAACAGTTCCGAAACTATTTCAAGAAAGCCGAGCGGCAAAAAGGCATCGCTGGCGAGAACCTTCTGATACTGTTGGAAAGACGCCTGGATAATGTAGTATACCGGATGGGATTCGCTTCTTCTCGCAAAGAAGGCCGCCAGCTGGTGACTCACGATCATTTCACGATTAATGGCAAAAAAGCGAATATTGCATCAATGCTGGTTTCGATCGGAGACACAATTCAAGTCAAACCTAGCAGCGCCGACTCGCCCAAGTTCCAGGAACTGAAGGCAGCTGGAGCCTATAAAACCCCCCCGGAGTGGTTGGAAGTTGATATGGATAATCTAACGGGCAGGGTGTTGGCCTTCCCGACCAGAGAGAATGTGGATACAGCCGTAAACGAGCAACTGATCGTAGAACTGTACTCCAGGTAAAATATCCAACTTCAATAAACCTCTAAGATAAAAGGAGGGGACAATATGCTCGAGATGGAAAAACCCCGTATCGAATGTACGGAAAAAGACCCGGATAGAGATTATGCCAAATTCGTGATTGAACCGCTGGAGCGGGGTTATGGGACTACTTTAGGGAATTCCCTGCGCCGCGTACTGCTGTCTTCCCTGCCTGGCGCAGCAGTTACCTCCATCAAAATAGATGGAGTCTTGCATGAATTCTCCACCATCCCCGGTGTACTGGAAGATACCACGGAGATGATACTGAACATTAAGCAGATGGTTTTGCGTTACGATGGCAATGAACGCAAAATCATCCGAATTGAACAGAAGGGCCCCAAAGCTGTCACAGCAGGCGATATCACCCCGGATGCCGAGGTGGAAATCCTCAATCCGGATCTGCATATTGCTACCCTGGATGAAGACGGCAAACTTGAGATAGAGATGACAGTGGAAAGAGGACGGGGTTATGTAAGCGCTGACCAACAGCCCCAGAAGAACGCTGATATTGTGGGAATGATCCCGATTGATTCCATATATACTCCAGTAAAAAGGGTCAATTACACTATTGAGGATACTCGGGTGGGCAAAAGGACCGACTACGACAGGCTCATCCTGGAGATTTGGACCAACGGCAGCATCCGACCTGAAGAGGCTTTGAGCCTTTCCTCCCAGATTCTGATCGAATACTTGAGACTCTTTACGGAAATAGACGATACCTACTCAGAGGTCGAGATTCTGGTCGAGAAAGAAGAAGAGAAAAAGGATAAGATCCTGGAGATGTCCATTGAAGAATTGGAACTCTCGGTGCGGGCATCCAACGGTTTGAAGCGGGCCAGCATCAATACTGTGGGCGACCTGATCGAAAAGACCCGGGAAGAGATGAGCAAGATAAGGAATCTGGGCCAAAAATCGCTGGAAGAAATAGAGAAGAAGCTCAAAGAATTGGACTTGAACTTCAAGAAGTCAGAGGAATAAGAAAGGAGGATAAAAAAATTGGGTTACCGTAAATTAGGTTTTAGGAGCGATCACCGCCGGGCTTTGTTGAGAAACTCAGTGACGTCGCTGCTCGAACATGAGAAAATAACCACCACCGAAACCAGAGCTAAGGAAATTAGCAGCATAGCTGATAAGATGATTACCTTGGCAAAAAAGGGTGATTTGCATTCCCGCCGCCAGGCCAACTCCTACCTGCTCAAGGATGATGTAGTATACAAGCTGTTCTCCACTTACTCCGAGCGCTATAAGGAACGTAACGGAGGCTATACCAGGATAATTAAGACCGGAGTACGCAAGGGAGACGGGGCTCCCATGGCTATTATCGAGTTAGTGGATTAGGTTGCCTCGGCATTTAAGTCATAATAATCTGTTATGCGAAAGTTCGGGAGGATTGATATCCTCCTTGTCTTTTGCAGAGAGGTATCATAATCGTGGCATAGTGGAGCCAAGCGCTGCGCGGCTGACCGCAGTTTCAATAGCCAACATCGTTCAGTCAGGATGGGTAAGACGTAAATGACCAGGATCAAAATGATAATCGAATATGACGGGAGCAGGTATCATGGTTTTCAAAAGCAGCAAAACGCTCATACCATCCAAGCCGAATTGGAGAAACAGATAGAACGTCTCACAGGGGAAATTGTCCACGTCGATTCAGCCGGCCGTACCGATGCAGGTGTGCATGCCTGCGGGCAGGTTATTGCTTTCGATACCGCTGCCACAATTCCAGGGGACCGGTGGAAACTGGCCCTCAACACGTTTCTCCCCCCGGACATACGAATATTGCACAGTACAGAAGCCAGTGCCAATTTTCATCCCCAGTTTCAAGCGGTCAGCAAGCGCTATTCATATTATCTGTACAGACGGAAGAGCGGGGAGGTTTTTCACCGCCATTATGCTCTATGTACTACGGAGCCGTTGCAGGTGGAGGAAATGCAGGAAGCCTGCCGCTATATAATAGGAAGACATAATTTTCTGGCTTTCTGTGCTCGAGGCTCCACGGCCAAGACGTTTGAACGAACAGTGCGGGAATGTTGCCTAACCAGCGATGGGCCTTTTCTGCGTCTGGATATTGAGGCAGACGGATTTCTGTACAATATGGTCAGGATAGTGATGGGCACGCTTTTGCAGGTTGGACGCGGTAAAATTGTCACTACCGAGATAGCTGACATTATTCAATCCCGGGATAGGACTCGAGCAGGCCCTACCGTACCACCGCAAGGCCTCTACCTGGTTTCGGTTATCTACCCACCCGATGTGGGCTAAATTATTCGAAAACAGGGCGGTTTTCTTGACAAATGACTGTGGACATAGATAGAATTAATAGGTAGTCTCTAAACTGCTGTTTGTCTCCTGCCCCGTTGGCAAATACCACACTTTAGAGACTGTTAAGGTCAGACCCAGGCAACGATATACAGGAGGGAAATTTGTGAAATCATATATGGCGAAACCAGCTGAGATAGACCGCAAGTGGTATGTGATAGATGCAGCCGGCCAGACGCTGGGAAGATTATCATCGGAAGTAGCCTCGATTCTAAGAGGGAAACACAAGCCGATTTATACCCCCCATGTTGATACCGGAGATTTTGTAATCATTATCAATGCCTCCCAAATCAACCTTACCGGCAACAAACTGCTGAACAAGAAAATGCGCTGGCATACAGGATATCCGGGTGGTTTGAAAGAGATCGACTACGGAACCCTGTTACAAAAGAAGCCCGAGAAAATAATTGAAGCAGCGGTTAAAGGAATGCTCCCGCATAACCGTTTGGGTGCTGCCATGTTTAAAAAGCTTAAGGTATACCGGGGGAGCGAACACCCTCATCAAGCCCAAAAACCCGAAGTACGGGAACTGAGAGGTTAGGAGGAACGATATGGCAACGAAGGCACAATACTGGGGAACCGGAAGAAGAAAAAAAGCTGTAGCCCGGGTGAGACTGGTACCCGGCAGCGGAAACATAACCATCAATGACAGGAATTTCGAAAATTTCTTTCCCAATAAGACCAGCCGGTTGATCGTTCTGCAACCTATGGAACTAACTGGCCAGGCCGGGCGATTTGACATAATCTGCCGCGTAGGCGGAGGCGGGGTAACTGGTCAAGCTGGAGCTGTCCGTTTGGGTATTGCCCGGGCGCTCATCAAAGCCAACCCTGATCTGCGTCCCAGCTTGAAACGGGCTGGATTCCTGACCAGAGATCCGCGCATGACGGAAAGAAAGAAGTATGGCTTGCATAAAGCCCGCAAGGCCCCCCAATATTCAAAACGTTAGTTTACAGAGCCCCTCGCTGGAGGGGCTTTTTTGTTGGGTTCGGCATCGGTATGTGGAACTTACCCAAGGTTTGGAGAAATCCCAGCACAACAAAAGAAGACCGGTCCCAACCAGAAGTGTATGGGAACGATGTTAAATCACTCTCTCCATTGGAGAGAGTTTCTGTTTGCTGCCGGTACATGGAAAGCGAAGGAGGATATAAATATTATGCCGCTCCCAGGCATATATAAGAAATATCAGGACCGGGGAGGGCTGGGATTGCGGAACCGAGTGTTCATTTTCAAAAGAAAACCCGGCAGCATTGTGATGGCCATAATACTGCTGCCTTTGCTTTGTTTATGGGGCATCAATGTAAATCCACCCCATGAGGAGGCAATCATGGCGTATTCACTAGCCAATCGGGTTATTGTCGTGGACGCTGGTCATGGTGGCTTTGATCCCGGTGCGATAGGACCGGCCAAAAACGTCGAAAAGGATATCACCTTGGCAATCAGCAACAAACTAGCTTACCACCTAAGTCAGTCGGGAGCATTGGTAATAATAACCCGGGATGAAGACGAGGACCTGGCCGGGGACAATTTTTCCGGGAGCCTTTTGCAAAGGAAGAGAAAGGATCTGGCCGCGCGAGTGTCTCTAGCTCAGGAGAACAAGGCCGACCTGTACGTAAGCATTCATACCAATGCCGATGTCAGTCCCCGCTGGTACGGGGCCCAGACCTTCTACAGTGCCAGCAGTGAAGAAGCAAAACGTGTAGCCGAAGCGATTCAGGCGGAATTGATTGCCCAATTGGGGAATACTACCCGCAAAGCTAAAACGGGCAATTACTATATCACTGAAAAGACCGATATGACAGCTGTTATTGTGGAAGTAGGCTTTCTTTCCAATCCGCGGGAAGAGAAGCTGCTGAGCGATGATCAATACCAGGAGAAGGTGTCCTATGCCATATTTTGTGGTATCGCAAAAGCCTATCTTGACGGATAATAGAGTTATAGCAAGGGAATATTTGTTAATCGAGGAGGGAGCCAAATGATCACTTTTGCAGCATTGATGCCGCACCCACCCATAATTGTCCCAGAAGTTGGCGGGGAAAGGGCTCACGAGGCCAGCCTCACTAGCCAGGGCATACAGGCCGTGGCTCGGGAATTGGTGCAAACCCAACCCGAAACGGTAGTGTTCCTCACCCCTCATGGTAATGTGTTCTCGGATTGTATAACCTGCTTGATTGAACCCCGGTTGGAAGGTAATCTGGCAGCCTTCGGCCACCCCGAAGTTGCCTTTAGCCATGCCAACGATCTGGAGTTGATTCAAGCGATCGGAAATCTAGCTGAGAAACACGACATCAGTATGATCGGGATAGACAAAAACACGTCCTCTCGTTACAACCTCAATCCATTCCTCGACCACGGCATCCTGGTACCGCTTTATTTTCTCAAGCAAGCCGGCTTGGGGGACAAGCCTATTGCGGCCATCAGCATTGGCATGTTGGACAATATCCAGCTCTATACATTGGGAAAACTCATACAGGAGGCCGCCCAGAATGTAGAACGCCGGGTGGCGGTAGTCGCGTCAGGTGATATGTCTCACCGTCTAAAGGATGAGGGACCCTATGATTTCCATCCCGACGGCAGTCGTTTCGACCTTTTGGTCAGGGACTTGATTTCTCAAGGAGATGTAGAGGGACTGTTTAACCTGCCCTCAAACCTGGTCGAAAATGCCGGTCAATGCGGTTACCCATCCATAATTATCATGTTAGGCGCACTGGATGGTTTTAAACCGACAGCGGAGGTATTCAGCTATGAGGGTCCGTTTGGAGTGGGCTACCTGACTGCGGGTCTAAAGCTGGACCACCAAATCCCCAGTACCCTCGACCGCTTGATCGAACAGCAGACGAAATCAGCTGAAGCCGGACGGAAAAACGAATCCCCTCCGGTCAAGTGGGCTCGTCAGGTCCTGGAGGGTTATCTGCAGGGCGGCAAGGTCGCAGACCTGCCCCCGGATATGGGTGAATTGGCCTCACAACGCGCAGGGGTATTTGTGTCATTGAAGAAAAATGGCCGGTTACGCGGTTGTATTGGCACCTTCCAGCCGGTCTATGAGAATATAGCCGAAGAGATCAAGCATAATGCAATAGCAGCGGGATTAAGAGACCCGCGTTTTTCCCCGGTGACAGCCTCAGAACTGCCAAACTTGGTTTACTCCGTGGATATTCTCACCCCACCTGAACCATCCCGGCGCGAAGAACTCGATCCCCGCCGTTACGGAGTTATTGTTCGCAGCGGGGGCCGGAGCGGACTCCTGCTTCCCGACCTGGAGGGGGTAGACACAGTGGATCAGCAGTTAAGCATTGCGCTGCAAAAGGCGGGAATATCGCCGGAGGAGAAATACTCCATACAGCGCTTCGAAGTTAAGCGATACACTTGATAATCAAGCTCCCGTGAGGAGGTGAGAATCATGGCAAACGCCCAAGCCAGGTATTTTGAGATACTGGATGAGGGTGTAGTACGGTGTATTCTTTGCCCTCATCATTGCCGATTAAAAGAGGGACAGATAGGTATTTGCCGAGTTAGAAGCAATCAGAACGGCAATCTCCTGACTCACAACTATGGAGAAGTAACCTCCCTGGCCCTGGACCCAATCGAAAAGAAACCTCTATTCCACTTTTACCCCGGCTCCTACATCCTGTCTGCCGGCAGTTACGGATGCAACCTGGGGTGTTCATTCTGCCAGAATTATTCCATTGCCCACGGCATCCCTGCCAGTACCTACACGGAAGCAGAGAAAATGGTGGAAATAACCCAGTCATGCCGCCGGGATGGCTCAGTAGGCCTGGCCTTCACCTATAATGAACCATCAATCTGGTACGAATATATAATGGACGTGGCCCCGCGACTCAAGGAACTGGGATTAAAAACGGTCATGGTAACCAATGGATTTATAGAGAAAGGACCATTGGAAGACCTGCTTACCTGCATCGATGCCTTCAACATAGATGTCAAGGGATTTAACGAACGTTTTTATCCGCAGATGTGCAAAGGTCGTTTGGGTCCGGTCAAAGAAACGGTAGAGAGAGCAATCGGGCAAGCCCATGTGGAGATCACTACCCTGCTCATCCCCGGCAAGAATGACAGCGAAGACGAGATACGGGCCTTGGCCCAATGGTTGGGATCCCTGGACCGGCAAACCGTCTTGCATTTATCCAAATACCACCCTGCCTACCAATTGGACCTGCCCGCTACCCCCACGGCTACTATTATGCGAGCCCGGGAGATTGCCCTGGAATACCTGGATTTCGTATTTACCGGCAATTTACCCGGGGAGCTCAACAACACCAATTGTATCAACTGCGGTCATGAGCTCATCCAACGCAGTGGTTATCGGATTGAGATCACTGGGGTAAGGGACAGGCATTGCGCCCAATGCGGAGCGGAGCTGGGGTATATCAAGGGATTGTAGGTTCGGAAATTGGGTATGGCGAGCAGGGAGCTACAATAAATGCCGGGAGGAATACCTCCCGGCATTTTATATGAAAGCTTCCGGCACTTGGCCGGAAGTCTGTTCATGCAGGCGGCACGCGCCTGCAATTTAGGATATGTATATGGCAGGCAAAAGGTTACACTTATTCTGTCAACTGAAGCAACTTCCATATCTTACGGAGTCGGTCCAAGCTGACCGCGGTTAGTGGCTGATCAGGTAAACCGGTTAGTCTTGAAATGCTGATTGTATGCTGTCCGGTTGATGGCTATAACTCAAGGTTATAGATTATAATGATCTCACCAAACCATTTCGGACACTGCGAATAAAAACGAAAGAAAGGACGGGATTGCTTTGCAGGGTAAACAACCATTAACCTTTTACTGCATCACCACCTGACGGACCTGTCAAAAAGCCAGGGCCTGGCTGAATGAACACAATGCATCATATATATACCGGGATCTGATCAAGGCACCGCTGAGTGGTGACGAATTGCGGGGTTTGGCTCAAACGGCCAATTCCACGGTTAAGGATCTGATCAATATCAAGAGTCAGGCTTACAAGAAGATTAAGCCGGATTTGGCGGGAATGAAGGATGCGGAGGTAATCCAGCTGATCAACAGTGAGCCCAGGATTATGAAACGGCCGGTGCTAAGCGATGGCCAGCGCCTGGTGATCGGTTTTTCCGAAGAGGCTTTTCAAACTATGCTGGTGTAGCTTATGTTTGACTGGTTGCTAATCCAGGCAACGACATCCTAAAGGAGGGATCACATGCTGGAGATACCGGAAG
This sequence comes from Bacillota bacterium, assembly GCA_022706565.1. Taxonomy (GTDB): domain Bacteria; phylum Bacillota; class Syntrophomonadia; order Syntrophomonadales; family Syntrophomonadaceae; genus PHAA01. Next base: position 8,810 of record JAKJCH010000054.1, read on the forward strand.
CGACTGTCCTAGCCCGACAGATTAAAGATACCCTGGCTGGGAAAAGGATCGTTGGCATAATTACTGCTCACAGCCCCCATAAATTCGCTTGGTTCAGCGGTCAGCCGGAAGAATACCAAAGGTGTTGATTGGGCAAACCATCGATGGGGCTTCGGCACGTGGAGGCATGGTAGAAATACAAGTTGGCCGGGCGCGCCTGCTTTTCGGGGATGGTGTAAACCTGCGCTTTCATTCCAAGGACGATAAGAGGCCTTCCAAGCACCAGCTGCTGATGGATTTTGAAGACGGCACCGCGCTCAGCGCCTCAGTACAGATGTACGGCGGCCTGTGGTGTTTTCTGGAAGGCAGCTTCGAGAATCCTTATTACCAGGCAGCGGTGCAGAAGCCTTCACCCCTGAACAGCGAATTTGACCGTGTCTATTTCGATTCGCTGATGGATGGATCTGAGGCAGACAAAATGAGCGCCAAGGCATGGCTGGCCACGGAGCAGCGCATTCCTGGGCTAGGCAATGGAGTGTTGCAGGATATCCTTTATAACGCCCGTATCCACCCCAAGCGTAAGATTGGTTCTCTAAATGAGGGAGAAAAAGAGGCCCTGTTCCGAGCCGTCAAGGACACCCTGGCCGATATGGCAGTCAGAGGCGGGCGTGATACCGAGAAAGACCTCTTTGGCAAACCGGGTGGTTATAAAACCAAGGCCAGTAAGCTGACCGTAGGAAATACCTGCCCGGTATGTGGGGGCTCGATCAGGAAGGAAAGCTATATGGGAGGAAGCATCTACTATTGTGATCAGTGCCAGAGGATTTAGGGCCAGCCATCGCATGTCTGCGGCAGACAAAAGCCGGACAAGAAGACACAGCTAACTGCAATAGCCATACCGAAAATTCAGGGATTGGTACGTCTGACCACATTATGGTCAGCAAGCCAACGTCTGAACCTGCCATGATAATAAGGGGACTGGTTATCAAACCAGTCCCCTTTTTTAGGTGCGCCCGGCATGGGCGCAGTCTAATGGGTGAAAGTCCCTAGTGCGGGTTGATAGTGCCAAGCACAT
>JAKJCH010000055.1 GCA_022706565.1 Bacillota bacterium
GCCCTGACCGCCCAGATCATGGTGGCCGCAGGCCGGGCCAGCCTGAAGCAGAAGCCCGGGGCTTACACCATGATCCAGATCCCCATCATCGATTACATGTACGGGGAACCAGACGAGATCATACGCCATCTGGTGTAGTTCATTGTCCAGGCCGTTTTTTACATAACATTGATTCCAATGATAAAAGAGACCGTCATAAGGCGGTCTCTGTATCATCTCTATCCTCTTATCCATCCGACTACAGCAATCAGTGATCGGTTCGTGATCTTAAAAGGTAGGCCGGGTCGGTGGCGGCTCCAATCTTGATCGCATATGATGATTTGCGGGCAATATCCTCATCGGTAACAATATGAATGTCCAGCAAGCCCTTCGAAGTGTAACCGGTTTTGAGGTAATTCATCTCAGCCAGGCTCAGGCTCCAGCCATCCATCCACAACATCAGCTCTTCTCGCTGTGATTCCGATCCCCGGAAATGAATTATCAGGTCTATATCGCTGCCGGGACCGGCCTCACCGCAGTTGGTGCTGCCAAATAGGTAGATGGCTTCAATTCCAAACCGCTCCATATCTGCCGTCGCAGCGATGCGTTCAGCCATGTAATGACGCCAGCGCCAGAATTTATCTTCCTTCGGACCTAAATCAATCTGACCCTTGACGGTGGTTTGTTGAACCGGTTCCAGGCCTTCTTCTCGTGCCAAAGGCAGGCCCAAATAGCCGATCGCCTCCCCCAGTTCCGCATTCATGGCAATATGCAAAACCATACCTTCATACTCGGCCGGAACATCGATGACCCGGACAACCTCCTGAAGATGGCTGTATTCTGGCAGTATCTGGGCCAACAAGTTACGCGAACCAAGGAAAAAGGACTCTTTGAATACCACCTGATCGTCATCCGGATATAGAGGCAGGTAGCGGATGTTGGACTCCACCAGATCCTGAAAGAAATGGGTGCCAAAGGACAACTCCGGCACATACTTCAACTTCTGGCGGGCGACCTCGATTAAAGCGGCGGTATTATTGATATCGGCATAATTAACCTGCACACCCAGGCGGATATCGCCCCGGCTGCCCCACCGGCCTGGCCCCATGAGCACGAAGTGGTGCTTGGGCAGAAGCATGTTGAGCTTGCCTACCGCCCGGCCCACATTGACCAAGTCTTCCAGTCTCTGCAGCTGGTTGTAACCCCCGGGGTCCACATACACGATATGGGAAATATCCCTAATCAAACCGTTGGATACGTAGCGATTGGCTGAAAACACCATGTCCCGGCTGGGGATGTCTTTGGGTATGGCGGCCGGCGCGATCTCTTTACTAAAGCTCTGGGGACGGCATTGCAAGAGATAGAAGTCTGTTCCGTCGGAGGCAAATTCGATATCCACCGGGGTCCCTAATTTCTCCTGCAGCACCTTGAGAATAAGATGTACTTGTTTCATGAACGGGGTGTCGGTTATCAGACCATCGAAGGTGACCAACAGCTCGTCACGGGCGAAGTCCACGCTGAATGGATTGGCCGGACGAACATAATCATGCTCATAAACCGATATGATTCGGTGGGCCTGGGGTATCAAATGGCCCCATTCCTTTAGAAACGCTGCAATCTCCACTGTTTCTACGATGTTTTTCTCCAAATTGATGACATCAGCCTTCTTCGGAGAATAGCGTCTGATCTCGTCCGGCACCGTATTTACCCTAAGCCGGGGCTGGCCGGGAGATACCAATACCGGGAAATCATCGGTCAGGCGGTCCACCGCCCGGGTGCCCAACCCCATGACCAGCCGCACCAAGCCGTCCTCCCGCTTGATCCGTGACGACCAGCGGAATTCGTTGTTGCTGAAAGCAACCCCGGAATAGGCAGGCACAAAGTATGGCCCTACCCGGGAACCGACCACTTCCTGAATCAGAATCCCCATTTCTTCCGGGTAGTCGAGCAATCCCCTTTCCGCTCGGTACTGGATGGAGTTGGGGCTGTAAACCGACGCATAGACCTCGGCGATAGCGTCAATGAGTTTTTCCAGGCGTTCCCGCTTGCTTCCCTGATTGGCCAGGAAGAGGCTCTTGTATTTGCCGGAGAAGGCAGCCCCCAGCTGGTCCTCCAGCAGGCTGGAACTGCGCACGATAATCGGTACTTCGCCAAAATCATCCAGGGCCATGGCCAGGCTCTTGACCAATCCGGCTGGAAACTCAGAGTTCTTCATGATGTGGACTATATTGGGATAATCAAGCCGGACTTCATAAAGGTCTTTGTACTTCTGTACCCTCAGCTCTTCCAGACGATTGAGGTGAAGGAATTCCTTAAGCGCATCCGTAGCGACATACCAGGACCGGGGCACTTTTATTGGGTCCAATGCCGGGTTTTCCCGGCTGCTTTTCTCGATTATTTGCTGGGCCAGAACGAGCCCGGTGCCTTTGCCGCCGATCTTCCCGCGGCTGCCCTCGGGATAAATAAGGTGGTTAACGATTTCGTAGAAGTCACTTATTTCCAAATAGGGACGGGCGATGTTGATGAATTCGAGTTTGTCAGAAAGAAAACGATTTATTAAGGCTACCACCAGCCAGCGTTCCATGGGCGAAAAGCGCAGGGCCCCGCCTTCGCCCGAATTCCGGTAGCGAGTGATCAGCCGGCCGATCTCGGCCACGGAAGAATTGATGCGGTCAACCGCCTTGATCAAGGGGTAAGCCTTCTCCTCCTGAAGCCATTTCCTCAAACGCGCCGATATCTCCTCATCGCTCAGATGACGAGCCGCTATCTTGAAAGCATGATTGGTGATGTTGATCAAGTCACCCAGTGGAAATTTTTCGCTGGGGTAGTTCTGTTCGAGGGTGTCATTGTAGAGGCGGGCGCCTTCGCCGAACACCCACAGTACTTCCTCGGCCTCCCGGACCCCGTTAAGGTACAGGTAATTGATCATTTTCCGGCACAGGTGCCGCAGCATGCTCTGGTCAGTGCGTCCGATCAGATCCAGGATTATCATCCACTCGTTTACTGGCCCCCCGCCCATATATAACCCGCTGCGGGAGCTGTTCCATTCCTGGATGACTTGTTCCATATAGCGGTGCTGTATTGTCTGGCTAATGCGTTCGCTGATGGTGCGCAGCAGTTTGCGTTCCTTTTCCAGGAAGTAACCTTCCGGGTCGCGGGGTACCTGCGTCAGGTAAACCACCGCAATCTGCCCGACTTCCTTCCCGCCCACCTTAATGGGAGCGGTCAGCGACCACGGCGAACTTACGTACCCGGGTGTGCTGTAACCACAATTCTCATAGGTGATCATGGCCCGGCAAACATCCGGGAACTGCCAGCCCGAGGGCATCACCAACGTTATCTGCTGGAATATCTCCGGCAGGGACAGACGTTCGTTGTTAAGGATCTCATCAACCTGGTACAGGCAATTGAGTTCCTTGGCCCTCTCTCTCAGGCTGGCCAGATTGTATTCAGCGCCCAAATCGTGCTCATCCATATGCTCACCTGTGTGCCTTACGGCACGTCCTGGTAATAGATAGTATTCTTATACCCAGCCGCGCATTTTGGCAGCGTGGGCTACCCGGTTGATGGAAATCACATAGGCTGCATCACGGGTGTAGATGTTGTGGCGTTGTGCGATATCGCGTACCGCCCGGAAAGCGGAGGTCATCTTTTGGTCCAGCTTCTCCAGCACCTCGTCCTTTTCCCAATAGTAGTTGGCATTGGACTGCACCTGTTCGAAGTAGCTGCAGGTAACGCCGCCGGCATTAGCCAGGAAGTCTGGTATTACAAAAATACTGCTATTGCGGATAATCTCATCCGCTTGGGTATTGATCGGCCCGTTGGCACCCTCTGCGATTATCTTGACCTTCTTACTGATTTTGCCCACATTGTTCAGGTTTATTTGATTCTCCATGGCGGCCGGGATCAAAATATCTACATCCTGCTCGATCCAAGCATCACAGGGCTGCACCTTGCATCCCAGATCCAAAGCCTTGCCTTTATCGATGCTCCCGTAAGGATCGGTGATGTTAGGCAATTCCCGAGCGTCCAAGCCGTCGTCATTGGTGTATGAATAGGCCATCTGGTCGGCATGGTCCCAACAGGAAATCGCTACGATGTTGCCGCCCAATTCCTGATACAGCTGAGCCGCGTACTGGGCCACATTGCCGCAGCCCTGAATGCTGGCACTGGTGTTCTTGATATCGATCCCCATTCCTTCCAGGGCTTCGCGGATGGTGTATACGACTCCATACCCGGTAGCTTCCGTCCTGCCCAGGGAACCACCCATCTCCACCGGTTTGCCGGTAATAAAGCCAGGATATCTTCCCCCGTGGATGGTTTCAAACTCGTCCAACATCCACAGCATATGTTTGGCATTGGTCATAACATCCGGAGCGGGTACATCTATTACCGGACCTACATCCTGAGCCACCTGGCGAACCCAACCGCGGCATAGTCTTTCCTGTTCTCCTTCGGATAGATCGCGGGGATTGCAGATAACGCCGCCCTTGCCGCCACCCAGCGGGATGTCAACAACAGCGCATTTCCAGGTCATCCACATGGCTAGAGCCCGGACGGTGTCTACGGTCTCCTCGGGATGAAAGCGGATTCCGCCTTTGGCCGGGCCGCGGGCGTCATTATGCTTCACCCGATACCCATTGAAAATGCGGGTACTGCCATCGTCCATTCTTACCGGGATGGTGAAATGGTATTCCTTCATGGGTTGGCGCAGCAGTTGTCTGGTAGCATAATCGAGTCCGATAATTTCTGCTACCCGGTCGAATTGGGCCTGGGCGTTCTCGTAGGGATTGTAGGTCGATGATGTCATTTGATTGCCTCCTCAAAAGTCGAATAATCACATAAAAGTATAACTTAATTTATTGTACATTGTTGAATGTATACAGTATTATAAGGGGCCATGACAAGCGCATAATACCGGGCTTACTTGCATATTGGAGAAGTCGTATGGACATGATTTTTATCCTGGCAGAGGTCTAAATATATCGCTTTATTCTAAGGTTGTTGATTCCTAAGTCCCGCTGCCGGGAATATTAAAGACTGCAGACCGCTTAAATAATCCTCCAGATCTTCCGTAATCCAATTTTAGAATAATGGCCGAAATTAGTGTACATCCTAGTACTAGATTTTATTAAAGGAGGTAGGTTTGGAGTGAGTCAGCTTTCCACCCGGGAACTTCTCTATCTGGAGGATTCCAGCAAGCTCTTCGAGTCGATCCAAAAGACATGCAATCACGCCATGAACGAATGCACCGATCCCCAGGTCAAGAATCTCATTCAGAGTATGAGCGGCCCGCACCGGCAGGTGATCCAGAAATCAGCTTCACTGGTGTCCGGACGCACCACAATGCAGTAAGGAGGAATGACAGTGTCTAAAGATATGGAATGGATGGGGATCATCTTGAATGAACATAAACTGGCCGCCAGCATGCTGACCAGTGGCGTTATTGAAAGTGCCAATCCCCAAGTTAGGCAGCATTTCAGCACCCTTCTCAATCAAACCCTGGACCATCAAAAACAGATTTTTGATTTAATGAGCCAGAAGGGCTGGTATAAGGTGGCCGCAGCTCCCCAGGAAGAACTTACCCGGATTCAGCAGAGCTTTTCTACCATGCAGCAGCAAATGCAGTAACGATTCCGAATACGATGAGGCTGGGGTAACTCATCCCCCGCCATCATTATTTAAGGAGCAAGACAGAAACCCGGCCTAACTGGGTTTCTGTTTTTTGTTTATTATTTTTGCTCAATCTCGGTAACACATTCGTTCTTGATCTTTCCCACCAGGAATTGCAGGGCATCGATCACGTGGGGCCTGATGTCGCCGCCGATCAATACATACATGATATCATCGCCAACCTCCAAATGCCCTTCATTAAGCCATACCCTGACGTAGAAAATACCCTCCATAGCATAGGTTTCCGCAATCACCGCGTCGACTTTGGCGGCATCGTAGCCAAATTCCATCCCCTTTACCGTGGAACCATCATCAATGCCTTGACGCACCTGGGCCTTGGGAGTCTCCCGCACCACACCATTATGGACTAAAAACATCCCTTGCTGGGCCGCTATCGGATGGGCTTTGGCTTCTTTTAACCATTCATCTACCGATGGTGGTATCTTCTTGGCCTTTCTATCACTCATAAACACACGCTCCTCCTCATTAGAATTCTCCTAGTTGGCGAAGGCCATTCCATAACATCATAATCCGGAGACGTGCAGTAATAAAGTAAATAATTGGAGGATTATTGTCTGCCTCCAGGAAGTGAATCCTTGTCCAGAAGTAAATCACTGCCCATACAGGCTGTACAAGCAGAATATTAGATTACCTTCCATCAAATACTAGGGAAAGCGTGATTTTTTAATTTGGCTGGTGAATAAGTGTGGGTGCAACTGGCAATATATCCGGTATTCTTGATAAGGATAAACAGGATCTGATCAACACCATTGGCCAAGGTCCGGACATAAGTTACCGGCACTTGACGATTCCGTCTCTTGATAATTGTCAAGCTCTTATTGTCTACGTCAAAGGCCTGGCCAATACAACCGAGCTGGAAGACTCAATAATCGCGCCATTAACCACCCCGGCTCCGGCACTGGCTCAAGATGCCCAGCAGAACCAATCCGATAAAGTGTCCGCTTTAATGAAATACGGCTTATCAATAGCCGATGTCACCCCGAGTAAACTTTGGGCAGATATCTGTGATCATATCGTATCTGGAGACTCGGTTCTTTTTATGGACCAATCCGATACTGCCTTGATACTGGCCAATCGAGGCTGGAAACAACGTTCCATCTCCGAACCCACTACAGAGGTGGAATCCCGGGGCCCGAAAGACTGTTTCTTGGAAGATATAATGTCCAATATGGGCTTGATTCGCCGGCGGATCCGGGATTACAATCTTCGCTTCGAAGGTTTTAAAATCGGTGACAGAAGCAAGACGGATGTCGTCATAGCATATATAGAGGACCTGGTTAGCGAATCGCTTTTAAATGAGGTGAGGACCCGACTGGGAAGAATCAAAACAGATGGGATCAGCAATTCTTCGGCTGTTGAAGAGTATATTCAGGACTCACCTTTTTCGATATTCCCGCAGACTGAACATACCGAAAGGCCAGACCGCGGCGCAGCCGCGCTTTTAGAAGGTAGAATAGTGATCCTGGTCGACAACGCACCCTTTCAGATCATTGTGCCAGCTACTTTCTGGAGTTTCATCCAGGTACCCGGCGACTATTACGCAAGGTATATTATCGGCACCTTCTGGCGATGGATCAGACTTTTCGCCATATTCCTAACCATATCCAGCTCATCGGCATATGTACTGTTGACTTCATTTCACCAGGAAATGCTGCCCACTTCCCTGGCCCTAAAAGTGGCGGCCGGAAGGATGGGGGTTCCCTTTCCCGCTGCGATGGAAGCATTTGTTATGGAAATCATATTCGAAATCATGACTGAAGCAGGTCTCAGGATGCCAAAGGCCTTGGGACAGACTGTCAGTATAATAGGAACGTTGGTTATAGGCCAGGGAGCGGTGATGGCCGGGTTGGTTGGACCAGCCCTGGTAATAGCGGTTGCCATCGGAGCCATCGCCTCGTTTGCCATTCCTTCATTCAGCATGAGCAATTCTATCCGTTTGCTGCGGTTTCCCTTGCTTTTCTCGTCGGCTGTCTTCGGACTTTTTGGTTACCTCGGGGGGGGCATATTAATCACGATATACCTGATGTCGTTACGGTCCTTTGGCACACCTTTTTATGCGCCAATAGGCCCCTTTATTAGAGAAGATCTAAAGGATACTCTCGTCAGAGTTCCCCGCTGGCAGATGATAACCCGGCCCTGGTTTGCCCGCCCCAAAGATAAACCCCGGCAGGCTCCAGATTTAAAGCCCAAGCCTGATCCTCAATGAAAGAGGCGGTTATTATGAAAACTATAGCCCTTTATGTACTCCTGATTAGCTTGCCGTTGCTGAGTGGATGTTGGGATATGAGGGAGATAAACGAGCTCGGATTGGTGATGGCGGTCGGAATCGATAAGTCATCGAACAATCCTGATCATTATTTGGTTACAGTTCAAGTAGCCAATCCCCAAGCAAGCGGTTCATCTGCTGATTCCAGCATAAACCGCCCGGAAACGATTTGGATAGCCAGCGCCGAAGGCAAAACCATATTCGAGGCCATAAGGGAGTTAGCCCGCATTTCCTCCCAACGGATAATGTGGGCTCACAATAACGTGATTGTAATCGGCGAATCCTTGGCTCGGGATGATATAACCCCGGTTATTGACTTTTTTAGCCATAACCATGAACTGAGAATGAAAACATGGATGGCAGTCGCCAAAGGCAGCGCCACCGATTTCTTGAAGGCCAAAGCCGGAATGGGATCCATTCCCGGTCAATCGCTGGCGGATATGTTTCGATATCAGCAGTTTACCGGCCTGGATTTTCACAGCAATCTTCTAAAGGTTTACGGGGATTTCACCAGTGACACCACCAATCTGTTAATTGGTTCGCTGTCATTGGAACAAGCAACGACCCAAGCTGGTTTATCGAAAGCACAGGAAAACACCGTGGAACAAATACAGATGGATGGGATGGCCGTTTTCGACCAAAGGAGGATGCTGGGTTATCTGTCTGAGGATGAAACGCGCGGCCTGGCCTGGTTTCTGAGTGAAAATCCCAACATGGTGATCTCGGTGCCACACCCATCAGACAGTTCCGAATCGGTGGCAGTCGAAATAGTCGCTGTCAAAGCAAAGATCGACTCCCAACTCGACCAGCAAACCCCGTCATTTAGTATCCGGATTACCGGGACAGGACACATTGCGGAAGAGGACACCACCAGTGATTTATCAATAAATGATTTTAAACAGCAGATGGAATTCCTAGCGGAGCAGCAAATCATTGAGGAAATCGAGCTTGGTTTGGACAAAGTCCTGAATGTTTATAAAAGTGATGTATTAGGATTTGGTAAGGTTGTCCATAGCCAACATAAGCAGGAATGGAACCAAGGCCTTAAAGACCGTTGGGTTCAGATATTTCCAGATGTTGAGATAAGTGTTGCTGCCGACATCGAAATTAAATCCAGTACCTTGAATCAGATTCCTTTACGTAATTATAGGAGGAGTTCCGTAATTGATGACTAAGGTTAAAATCAGCAGATTTCAATATTTTCTGCTGATTCCCAACCTGCTTTTCGCCAAGGCTATCGGCATCACCGCCGGAGTAACAGCTCGCTCCGTTGGCAGTGATGCCTGGACATCCATGTCCATCGGATTTCTGCTCGGAACAGCAATTATTCTGGCAATGGTCTACCTACACTCCAGGTTTCCGGAAAAAACTATAGTTCAAATCTCCGAAGAAGTTGTGGGCAAATGGCTGGGCAAATTAACAGGTATAGTTCTGGCGCTGTTTTTTATTTTGGCCTTTGGGGCTTCTGCCAATGTTATGACCATGCATCTCAAAGAGTATTTCCTGGTCGAAACTCCGTTTTGGTTGATCTGCTTCGTTTACACCCTCCTATGTATGTATGGGGTGTTCGTGGGGATAGAGAATATCGTCCGATTTTCACTATTTGGACTCTTAGGGTGTTTGCTTATCAATATCACCATGATTTTTGGTACCTGGGGCGATTTCGACCTGATAAATCTGCTTCCTGTCCTGGATCGCGGTCTTTCTGCCAATATTGCCAACAGCATATATATCTTTGGCGACCTGGCCATGGCTATTCTGGGAATTGGCATGATCTACCCGTTACTCAACAACAAGGATAAAACCTTTGTGATTTCATTTTGGGCCATGGTGTTGTCAGGCATCCTGATTTTAATTTGGCCCATTATGGAGTTAGGGGTCATCGGTTCCGGAGCCATGCAGCAATACGTAGTGGT
>JAKJCH010000056.1:0-319 GCA_022706565.1 Bacillota bacterium
GGATGCCGGCGGTATCTGGACTCACATAGTATTTTTCGAAATGCATTCGGTGTTGCCTGATATCGGGACTGCTGACCGGGCGGAAGGTGCCCAGTCCCACATGCAACACCAGGGTCACTACCTCAATCCCCCGGGCTTTGATTTCCTCCAGCAAGCCCGCGGTAAAGTGCAGCCCCGCCGTAGGAGCGGCAGCCGAACCCGGCTCGCGGGCATAAACCGTCTGGTACCGGACCAGATCATCCGGCTCGGCATGACGGTCTATGTACGGGGGCAGGGGCACCTGCCCCGCCAGCTCCAGGAAACTGTTTATGTCTGGGCA
>JAKJCH010000056.1:329-9701 GCA_022706565.1 Bacillota bacterium
GAGCTGGCGGCATCCATTTCCCTCCAATACCGCCACGACTTCTGCTCTTACATCAGGGAAGCCAGGAAACCGGACAATCGAACCCACCTTCATCCGCCGGGCGGGTTTGACCAGTGCTTCCCAGAGGCCCTCTTCTTGGCCCAATAGAAGAATCTCAATACGAGCCCCGGTATCCTTGACCCCAATTAAACGGGCTGGGATTACCTTGGTTTGGTTGAGCACCAAGGTATCTCCGCTAACCAATAGGTGTTTTATTTCGTTAAAGACTCGGTCCTGCAGGCTGCCGGTTTGGCGGTCCATGACCAAAAGGCGGCAACTATCCCGAGGTTCGGCCGGGTACTGGGCAATAGACTCAGGGGGCAGATCATATCGGTAGTTGTCTATGCTATATATTGGATCGACGGTTGGAAATCCGTGCATTGGTATTGATGATCCCTCGTTCAGGTTTGATTTTAGGATTCTCTCAGATCATGTTCATGACGTTATTTCAGCAAACGGCGCACCTCAGTGGGGGCAAACCGTTCTACTTCGCTATATAGACAACCACAATACTGCTGCCGATACAGACCCATGGCGCGGGCTGTTTCACCGGTTTGCCTAAATCCAACCCGGAAATCCCGATACAGGAAGGGCACTCCGTACTCCGCTCCTATGGCCTCACCCACTTCTCGGATAACCTCATGCTTCTGGTGCTTGCTGACCAAAAGGGTCGTGGAGAAGTAATCGAACCGTCCCCGCTTGGCAATGTGGGCCGCCTGCCGCAATCTCATCTGGTAGCAGATAAGGCAGCGATGACTTTCCCGAAATGCGATCCTCTGAAAGTAATCGCGGGGATTGTACTTGTCGTCATAAATTACCTTGAGGTCGACCGCGGCCGCGTATGTCTCCAGAGCCTGCCGGCGCTGCAGCCATTCGTTATAGGGATGAATATTGGGGTTAAAAAAATAACCCACTATTTCCAGGCCCTCTTCCCGAAAGGCCGGAACCGGATAACTCGCACAGGGTCCGCAGCATATGTGTAATAACACCCGGGACATCAAATATCACATCCATAGTGTTTAGATAAGCACTCGCTTCGGGTACCGCGCCACGCCTCTACTGGCCGTCTTCTTCGAAGAGTGATGGTTCAGCCATAGTCCTTCTGGGTGCCAATCCCATCACCCGGTAGGCGCGTTCAGTAGCCACTCGCCCACGCGGCGTTTTGTTGATTAGCCCCAATTTCAGCAGATAGGGCTCGTAAACATCCGTCAAGGTATCAGTCTCTTCGGATACGCTGGCGGCCAATGTTTCCAGCCCCACCGGGCCCCCGCTGAATTTGGTAATTATCGCATCCAGAATCATCCGGTCGACCATATCCAAACCATGGTCGTCTATCTCTAACATTTCCAAGGACTGGAGGGCTGATTCCCGATCGATGCAGCCGTTCCCTTTAACCAAAGCAAAATCAGCCACCCTTTTCAGCAACCGATTGGCTACCCGGGGGGTTCCCCGGGAACAACGAGCGATCTCCGCCGCCCCGGCGGAATCGATGGGTATTTTCAAGATTGAAGCAGCCCGGGTAATTATCTGGGCTAATTCCAATTCACCGTAGAAATCCAAGCGGAAGGTGATGCCAAATCGGTCTCGCAGCGGTGAACTAAGCAAGCCTGGTCTGGTGGTGGCGCCTACCAGGGTGAATGGGGGCAGGTCTATTTGCAGGGTCCGGGCGGCCGGACCTTTGCCAATCACTATGTCTATGCAAAAGTCTTCCATGGCCGGGTACATGATTTCCTCGATGCTCCGGTTCATACGGTGTATCTCATCGATAAAGAGAATGTCGCCCGGTTCCAGGTTGGTCAGAATCGCAGCCAAATCGCCGGGCCTTTCGATGGCGGGACCGGAAGTCCTTCTGATCGCACTACCCATCTCCTGAGCTATAATCGTGGCCAGGGTGGTTTTGCCCAAACCAGGGGGGCCGCTCAATAGTACATGATCCAGGCTCTGTTTCCGGGCCCGGGCAGCAGCGATAAACACCGCCAGATTGCTCTTCACCTTTTCTTGTCCGATATAATCCGAAAGACGGATTGGTCTCAAGACAATGTCAATATTGTCTTCATCACCAATAGCCTGGGCTGATACCAGCCTTTGTTCATGCAAAGCGTTTCTCTCCCTATTTCTTAACCGACTGGGCTTGGCGGCGCAGTACCTGTTTGAGGTTATCTTCAACCTTGCCGCTCAACTCGCCCTCCGACTTCATTCTCATCACCAAGGGGAATATTTCCGACCGTTGATACCCCAGCGCTTCCAAAGCCTCCATCAATTCCTCCAGCGGCTCCGCTTCGGCAGTCGGCGGGAGGACCATTCCCACACTCTTGCCCAATTTATCTTTGAGTTCAAATACCAACCGCTGGGCGGTCTTCTTACCAATGCCAGGCACTCCCTGGAGCCTTTTTTCATCAGCGCTGATCACCGTCTGACAAAACTCGTCCGGCTTAAGAGCCGCCAATATATTCAATGAGCTTTTAGCCCCTAAACCCGATACCCCTAGCAATAGCTTAAACAACTCCAGCTCTTCCTGGTTCAAAAAGCCATACAGCTTGAGATCGTTATCCAAAACCTGCAAATACGTATATACGACCAGGGGTGAACCGACTGGCGGCAACATGCTGCAAGCCCGGCTGTGTACCCCAATCTCATAGCCAATTCCACTTACCTCGATGATTATTGCGTCCTGCCTGGCCTGGACCAGTGTCCCGCGTAAAAACGAAATCATGTTGTACCCTCACTCTTACGGACCTCAGCCCAGCGATATGAATGCAGGTGGCAGAGAGCAATAGCCAATGCGTCGGCAGCATCATCAGGACGAGGGATATCCTCTAATTTTAATATTTTCTGGACCATGAATTGCACTTGTTTTTTGTCCGCATTGCCAAATCCGGTTACAGCCTGCTTGACCTGCAAAGGAGTATATTCGGCCACCTCTATTTCCCGCAGCGCAGCTGCCATTATGAGAACTCCGCGGCTCTGTGCAACCGTTATAACGGTCTTGGCGTTTTTATGATGAAAAATTTGTTCGATGGCCACGGCATCAGGTCGGTAGTCAAGCAGCAACCGGCTGTATTCACGATTGATCTGGACCAATCGCTGGGGCATGGTCATAGCGGGGGAAGTTTTTATGACCCCATAATCAACCACTTTTTCTTTTCCGCAACCGCCCTCCACCAATCCGAAACCTGTGGTGGCGGTACCTGGATCGATTCCCATGACCAGCATATTCGTTTACTCCAGCAAGATAATATAGCATTTCACAACTATTATCTTACTCCAAATATCCGGACAGGGCTATGTTTAAACGGCAAAAAGGATAAGGTTCCGCAGAGCCTTATCCCTTATAGTAAACCCGGCGCTCGCCGGGGGCCGGGTTAAAAGTATTCGTCCAGATTCTCCAGGGCGTCGTTCACTTCGGCTTCGTTTTGGAATTCGTATTCGCCATTCCGGATGGCTTCTTTGATACTAACAGGGAGACTGTCAAACCTTATGGCAGTGACCTTCATCAGGATATCGTGCTCAGCATCGGGACCAATATAAATGGCCACCATGCCCTGGTATTCCTTAAGACGGCATTTTTGCTTATCTTCCGGAGTCCAATCATCGATGGCCTGACGAATAACCAGGGTGCCGTTGGTAAAATTGATGAAGAAGCCATTCTCCGTTGAATAACGAGCACGTATCTCATCCAATGTAGACCCGATTATGTCTAAACGGTTTTCGAACTCGGATATAATTACCTTATGAGAACGAAGGAATTCTTTTTCTAGAATGACGGGGGTTTCAGCATCGATCTTGACTTCCACACTACCGGTATTGACGGCCGGTTTCTGCTGTCGGGTACCAATCTTACCAATCGGGTCACCCTGTAAGAAATATCCAGTCGCCAGCCCCAGCAAGACACTGACCCCAATTACAAGCGCAACAACTCTTTTGTTCACCTCTATCACCTCTGTTGCCTATTTTCTCCTCCTTTTCTTCCCTTTATACGTGGATTTGGTTTTATTACAAGAAAATGCCACCTGAAAGATTTCGAGCCAGCCAGGTATCCAGGTTATGCTATCATGGCATAAAGAATATGCTTGTGTTGCAGCGCCAGGACTTCGGAGGCCATTTACTCAATTAAGAGAACAATGAGGTGAACGCAATGATTCAACTGAGCGAAAACGTCAAGCTGCTGGGCAACGGCTATTTCAACTTCTATTTGGTGGGTAAGGAGCGGGCGGCTTTGGTGGAGTGCGGCACCAGGGCTGGAGCCCAAATTTTTGCGGAACAGTGGGGGCAAATCGAGAATAAGCCCCGAGTCGATTTCATAATCGCCTTACATTCTCATTTCGACCATGTATGTGGGATACCCACGCTAAAAGGTTTGTTTCCCGATGCCAAAGTAGCAGCCAGTTCCAATACGCAGAAAACTCTGACCCGCGAGGCTATCGTCGCTGAGTATTTCCGTAATGACGTCAAGGTATCCAACACTTATTTAGAAAAGGGATTGATCGACAAATTACCGGACACTAGTGTGCTGGACCGTATCGATATCGATCTGGTGGTGGGTGAGGGCGATGTGCTGGAGATAGAGCCTGGCTTAACCCTGGAGATATTGGATGCACCCGGGCACAGCGTCTGTTCCATTGCCGCCTATGTTCCAAGTGAACAGGTTATGCTGGCATCGGACGCAGTTGGATTTGTGGCCAGCACCGGCGTAATGCCCCCCATATTTTTTCAGGGATATGACCTCTATGTAGATACGATCAGAAGGCTCATGACCTACCCCACCAAGGTTTTGGGCGGGGCTCACGGGGATGTGGTCACCGGTGACGAGGTGGGCAGGCTTTACCAGAGATCGCTGGAATCAGCTGAGAGGGTGGCTGCAATGGTGGATGAAATGCTGCAATCGGGCGTAAGCGAAGAGGACCTGACTTCCCGATTATATAATCAGTACATTCAAGATGGGTTAAGTCTCTACCCCAAAGAGATGATGATGGCGGTCATGAACCTTATCATCAAAAGATCCAAAGCCAGGCAGAAGTAGTATCTGCATAAGATAACACCAATCAAGCAGTAATCGGGCGCTGATCTTCTCTATTGGGATTCGGCCAGCTTCAACCGGTAAGCCTCCAGTTTCTCGTAATTCCTATAGTACGAATAATAGCCGCCGATAAAGTGCTGTACATCATCAATTCGGATTCGGTAACCGTCATGACGAACACAAAAGGTATTTACTATCCGAGCCGGGTTTTTTAGGTACATGGCATATTCCGGGTAGAGGTAACCGTTTAGCTGGTGCCGGGCCCGTTTATAAATGGTGTCAATAAAATAGGACTCGTTAACCTGACTCATATATCCGACGGGAATGCTGTTTTGTTTTATTCTGTCATAGGTTTCGAATGTCGCCATGAGCAGTTCCAAGTAAGTGTGGTATGACGTTTTTTGCTTATATATCCTATCCAGGTTGTCGTTGGCATTCTTAAGAGCGAACTCGAAATACCTTTCCTCCGGGACGTATTTGGTAATTTCATTCATGCAATAGGCAATCCAGTGATCCCTGTGTTTGGCATAGTCATTGGCGATGAAATAGTCGACTGCTTTGATCGCCCCAGTCAGATATTTCTCGTCCCCGGTTAATCCGTACAATTTGGCCAGGGCGAATGTAGCTTCACCATCGTAGTAGATCGTGCGGTCTTCTTCTTTCAAAGAATAATCCGCGGAATTCAATACGTGGTAGTATTCGCCGGTAGCAGGGTTTTGCATGGCCAGAATTCCATTGCCCAATTTGACGACCAAGTCCCTATAATTGTCATTGCCGAATCGCTGCATATAATCTATTAGCATCACCACTGTTATACCATTGCCGCCCAGCTTGACTTCATCCGCTTTGCGTTCTATCACATACGCAGTATCTTCATCTGGGTACTCGATATAATCTCTGATCAGGTATTGGATGGTGCTATCGATTTTTGGAAGCACCGTTTCATCTCCCGAAACATCATACAGAGCCACCAGCCCCCATATTGCACCGGCATGACGCAAAATATTATAGTTGCTGATCTCTTTATCGTAAGTCGGGTAATAACCGTAAACGAACTGGCCATCCTCCTTAACAATGTTGGCCAGAAATCGTCCTGAGCGGGAAATCAGTTCTCCCACCAACTCTTTATCCACCTTGTCCACTTGGCGGCGCCCATAATCCAGATCCTCAGTATAGAGATCGTACACCACGTTGTTTTCATCACAAAAATAACCGTAACAACTAAAAGTCAATATGCCATCGGGAAGAGCGTCAATGGGTTGACGTCCCTGGCTGACGAGATATTTGTTCAACAACTCCGGATCTATGACATCTTGCTCATAGTCGATAATCTTGTTACCGTTGATCTCGGCCTCAAGCAGCGCCGTATCGAACGAATAATCGAAAGCTATCCCCCTCCGGAAGAAATTATCATTTAGATTGCGGGTCTTTTTGCGAAGGTCTTCTCGATTGGTTATTTCCGCATCTTTGACTATGTCAGCCTTGACCCAAACCGGATTGTAATTTCGGGAAGATATCAGCCTCTGGGTGGCAGCGGCGGCATTGTCCCAGGCGGACTTCAGGGTTTCACCCTGGGCGCTCTCTACCAAAGCCCGGCTTTGGGTATCGCATACGGAAAAAAACACCGTATATCGGGAGTTTATTTTTCCCCCTGCCTGGCTGATGGCAGATTCCAATTTCGGATCTGCCAACGCCCTTTTTTCCAATAGAGCAACCTTTTCATTAAATTGCCGGTTGTCATCATTGCCCCACAACTGATGGATGCCCAAAGCCACAAACAATATCGCCAATGCGACCGCGGCATAAACGAGCATATTTTTGCGCAATGCCCGATCTCGAACGTCATCCTGGTTCGGCGTCCTATTCCGCACTTCTATCCTCCTCGATCCCCAGCGTAGCTGAATCCTATACCTGGTCTAAAACACTGCATCCTCAATGACTGAATATACTTACATTATTTTTTCCAGGATCTCATCCGGGATGTTAAAGTTGGCGTATACTTTTTGTACATCATCGTGGTCTTCCAGGACGTCGATGAGCTTCAACACCTTGGCGGCCAGAGTCTCATCACTAATGTCCACTGTATTGTTGGGCAGCATGACGATGTCGGCCTGATCCAGATTGATTTCGGCTTCCAGGGCCTCCCTAACCGCCATGAAATTGTCCGGCGATGTCACTACCTCGATCACATCATCATCCTCCCGGACGTCATCGGCCCCAGCATCCAGGGCCAGCATCATAAGATCATCCGCATCCATCTGCAGGTTCTCACGATTTATCGATAGAAGGCCAACCCTTTCAAACATGTAAGAAACACACCCGGTTTCCCCCAGATTACCATTATATTTGGCGAACAGGTGGCGTATGTCAGCAGCAGTACGATTGCGATTATCAGTGGCGATAGCCAGCATGACCGCTACACCGCCAGGTGCATACCCTTCATAGGTGAGTTCTTCAATGGCGTCGGTGTCCATGTCCCCGGCACCTCTTTTTATAGCCCTCGATATATTTTCATTCGGCATATTGATGGCCTTGGCATTCTGAATGGCCAGTTTGAGTTTGGAGTTGCTCTCCGGATCGCTGCCTCCGGCGCGGACTGCGATAATGATTTCCTTGGCTATTTTGGTGTATTCCTTCCCCTTCTTTTCATCGGTACGGGCCTTCTTGTGCTTGATGGTGGACCATTTGTTGTGTCCCGACATCCAAATACCTCCATTTCATAACATAAAATGAAAAATACCTGCTCCAGAATCTATAGGGCTGTCGCATTTGACTATAGAGGCACCAACTCAATGCTGCCCCAGGCAGCCAGGTGTTCGCCCGCCACGGCCAATACCCCGGTGACACCAGGTATCTTCTGAGCATATTCAATCGCTTGCATAAAATCATCTTGGGTTTGTATACGGTTGCCGGCCCCAGTAGCTACGGCGTCGGCTAGAGCTGTATTCGTGCCCTTGATTACCACTGCATCAGCTTTGCCGAAGCTAAGACTGGGCCCCACTGTCCCGGAGGAGGTGCATATCCCGAGGGGACTTTCATCGGGGTGGATGCGCAGGGCTATTCTATGGCTAAATGACGATTGGCCGGCAAAAACTAAAACCAACCGAGGGCTGGAGGTGTCCATATAAATGTCTCCGCCATTTTCCACGATTACCTGCTTGACCTTCTCTTTCAAGGTCAACCCCACTGCTTCGGCAAAGGCCCCGGCCACGGCTGCCATGGGACCGACTCCGGCCTGCCATCCTGCTTTGCCCATGGATACAGCTATTGGAGGCGCACCTGGCAGCAAGTCCAGGGGCGCCAGAGCACTTCTAAATTCCGGGTGGACGTCGATGTAGGCTTCCAGGCCTGCCCTTAGCCTTCTTATCTCATTTTCACATAAGGCAATAAGGCTGTCATCATAACTATCGTTGTCAATCCCGATAGCCAGATCGGTTTCTTTAACTCTGACCCGGAAATAACGCAAGTCGGATCCAGCCTGTAAGGTTCTGTAACTGCGGTCCACATAGTCATTCCCGTTAAGCATGGTTCGCTTTATACCGCCTCTTTTATTTCGAAATGGAGGGTTATGGCTCGAGTGGGACAGCAGTCCAGACACATACCACAGACTACGCATTTGGAATTGTCAAAGGAGACCTCCATGCTGCTGCGTTCAATATACAACGCTTCAGTTGGGCAAAAGGATGCACATGCTCCGCATTGGATGCAAACCGATGGCTGCCATACTACGGTCTCGCTCAACGGTTCTACGCCAACCCCCAGGTTTCTCAGGAAGGCCACGCCCTGGTCATAACTGCCCTTGTCACCTTCCAGTTCCAAGACTAAAAACCCTTCCTTTTGGGGATTAATGTCCGCCTTGAGAATATTGATGATCAGATCATAATCTTTAACCAGTCTATATATGATCGGCTGCTCGGATTGGGCCGCGGAAAAATAGCAAACCAGCTTGTTCTTCATTTGTTATTACCTCCTCTTTTCAGCATCAGAGTCCGCACCGCCCGGTTTTTTGGCGGGGATGGACTTAAACACGATATCGGCATCAGCCGATGGTATACCGGCCACCGGCTGGGTCAGCTCGAACTGACCGTTTTGAATCCAGCCCTTAAGAATCTGCGCAATCTGGCGGGCCCGGGGATAGCTTGACTGCGGTGTGGTCACTACCGTCTTGCCGTTGAATATTATTTTTCCGCTCTTCAGGTCTTTGTAATTGACCCGGCCTAGATCCATGGGCTTGCAATATGGATACCCCTCATCATAGTCAACTATCGGGCAGTATATATCTTCATCCTTGACAGCTGTGAAGCGGAGCATTTCTT
>JAKJCH010000057.1:0-4844 GCA_022706565.1 Bacillota bacterium
TATCGTTTACCAAGCAAAGATATTTACAAGAAGGGGTTGTGTTTTCTCTCAAATCCGATCGTGGTGGCCGGCCCATGCCCCGGGTAGGCTATCACATCATCATCATAACAGAGCAGCTTGTTCTTGATGTTTTGTATGAGCTGATTGTATGATCCCCCGGGGAAATCGGTGCGGCCGATGGAGCCCTGAAACAAGGTATCACCTACAAAGATGATGTCATCGGTTTTCAGGCACACTCCGCCCGGGCTATGCCCGGGGGTATGGATTACGTCCAGTTCGACTGTGTTGCCGATTTTTATTTTATCGCCATCCTTTAACAATCGATCAGCGGCCGGGCTGGTCACCCCCGAACCCATCAGGAAAGAGAGATTGGAAGCACTATTGACCAACATTTTGGCGTCAGCTTCATGGATCAATATCTGCGCCCCGGTAGCATCTTTTACACCCTTATTGGCGCCAATGTGATCGATATGGCCATGGGTGTTGATTATATAGACTGCCTTGAGGTCGTTCTCCTTGAGCATATTGAGAATGGCCCGGGCATTGCCGCCCGGATCGATAACGGCTACCTCCCGGGTCTCTTCACATCCCACAATGTAGCAGTTTACACCCATGCTGCTGATTTCAAGCCCCATCAATATCACTTTACGATTACCTCCTTATTCTATCAAGCCTTCTGGGATCCCCGCTCTAACCGCGGTCGCCCGGCAGTACCCTGCGTATATCCTGAACTCCCTTTACCTTCTGCAGACGTTGCTTGACCGTATGTAATTGCGTCATATCCAAAATCTCCAGTTTGAGATTCATTACCGCCAGGCCATTTTTGGTGGCGCGTGAGAAGACTGAATTGACAGGTATTCTCATATCTGCGATCAATGTCATTACATCTGAAGTAAGACGGTCTCGGTCAATGGCATCGATCTCGATTTCCACCATATAGTTGCCTTTGTCTGAAGTCCATTCCATTTCCAGAATCCGGTTGGATTCATTACGCAGATAGTTTTGCATGTTGGGACAATCAGTACGATGTACCGATACCCCCCGTCCCCGCGTGATATAGCCGAGAACCTTATCACCGGGAAGCGGATTGCAGCAATGGGCCAGTCTGATAACGATGTCATCCACGCCTTTGACCCGCAGCGACCGAGTCACTCGTTCCCTGCCTAAGCCGGTTGTGACCAGGGGCGTATTTATTATATCCTCCACCAATGCATTTGGGAAATATGATTCCTTGATACGATTGGCGACCTGGTTAGCGGTGAGGCTGCCGTCACCCACCGCGGAGAACAGGTCATCCAGAGTGGATAGGGAGAACCTTTCCAGGACCTCCGACAGTTTTCCTTCCTTTAGCAATTCCTTGGAATCAAGGTGCCTCTTCCTGAGTTCCGCTTCCAACAGTTCGTGTCCCTTTAACACATTTTCCTGGCGCTGGCTGCGTTTGAACCAGGCCTTGATGCGGCTCCGAGCCGATGAGGTTTTAACGAAATCGAGCCATCCCCGGGTGGGCCCGAGTGAACTCTTGGATGTTATGATTTCAACGATATCGCCATTGCTGAGTTGATAGTCCAGTGGCACGATGCGGCCGTTCACACGAGCTCCGGTGCATTTATGGCCTACCTCGGTATGGACCCGGTAGGCAAAATCGACCGGACAAGATCCTTTGGGAAGTTCTATTACGTCACCCTTGGGAGTGAAAATGAAAACCGTATCCTCAAAAAGGTCGGTCTTAAGCGATTCCATAAACTCGGAGCCATCATTGACATCCTGCTGCCATTCCAGGATGCGGCGCAGCCAGGCTAGTTTCTCATCAAACTTTTTGTCCCGGTCTTTCGGGCTGCCGTCCTGTTTATAGTGCCAGTGAGCAGCTATACCGGATTCAGCGGTCAGATGCATCTCCCAGGTCCTGATTTGCACCTCGAAAGGCTCGCCCCCCTGGCCGATCAGAGTGGTATGCAGAGACTGGTACATGTTGGGCTTAGGGGTGGCTATATAATCTTTAAACCTCCCAGGGAGCGGCTTCCACATGGTATGAATAATGCCCAGTACGCCATAGCACTCTGGCACCGTGTCCACAATCACCCGGATGGCGATTTTATCATAGATCTCGTCGATCGATTTATCCTGTTTCAGCATCTTTTTGTATATACTGTATATGTTCTTGGGGCGTCCGGCTATGTCACCTTCGATACCGATTTGTTCAAGGCCTTTCCTGATCTGCTGGATCAGCGCATTTACGTAAGCTTCCCTTTCTTTGCGCTTGGTCTTAAGCCGTTGGGCCACCTCATGGTACATCTCTGGCTGCAGGTACAGGAAGGCCAGATCCTCCAGTTGCCACTTGAATTTGAAAACGCCCAGGCGGTGAGCCAAAGGCGCAAAGATGTCCATGGTCTCCTGGGCAATCTGCTTCTGCCTGGATTCGGGCTGGTAATTCAGAGTGCGCATATTGTGCAGCCTATCCGCCAATTTTATTAGAACCACTCGGATGTCGTTAGCCATGGCTAGGAACATCTTGCGTAAATTCTCGGCTTGGGCCTCCTCCCTGGTTTTGAAGTTAATGCGGCTGAGTTTGGTTACCCCTTCCACCAGCATGGCAATTTCCTCACCGAATTCCTGCTCCAGGTTCTTGTAATCAAAGCTGGTGTCTTCTATGACATCGTGCAGAAGGGCGGCGCATATCGAGGCACTGTCCATCTCTATCTCCGTCAGGATCAGAGCCACCTCCACCGGGTGGATGATATAAGGCTCCCCGGACTTGCGCTTCTGTTCGCCATGGGCAATAACTGCATAGTTATAGGCTTTGGCGATCAGGTCAAAGTCCGCATTGGGATCATATTCTTTTACCCGATCCATAATCATCTGCGGTCCCATCTTTGTCACCATTCCAAACTCGAAATAAGCCTCTCTTCCCAATCTGACAGAACCAAGCGTTCGGCTATTCCTTCCAGCCAATAAGGGCTGCTGTCGAGGCTGTCGATATGATCACCTGAAATCCCACGATTTATTGCCATAATACTACTTCTTTTTCTGAGGCGGCACAAGTTCAAATCGGCCAATACATGCAGAGCTGAGAGGGTTTCCAGCCTCGACAGGGTAAACCTTTCTTTCAAAGCAAAGGCTAAATCATCGACACTACAACGTCCTCCCCGGGATGAAGCACGAAGCAGAATGGACCAGACTTGATTGATGACTGCCAGGGAGGGGTACAGGCGATCCAGGAATTGACGGTTGATGGCGAGGGCTGCCGGTTCAAAAGCTACGCCTATTCTTTGGGCGCCAGTCTCTCCCCACCGCTCAGCCAGCAGTGACAATTCATACCACCCCAGCGGAGAATCCAACAGAATCAGTTTCTCAAACCGATCGGCGGCCGACCAGCCTAATGTCCGGGTACCATCACTGACCAAAGCGCCCTGCCGGTCAGACCAATAACGACGGCGGATCCTTAATCTCTGCCCCATATCCGGCAAACCTGATTCTATCTGGATATCAGGCCAGGTTGCTCTCAGGCGATTGATGGTTGCAGGCAGATTGGCATAGACCAAAACTCGCTTCCCGGGCACTGGGTCACCGGAGTCGCGATACATGGCAAACTCAACATTTGGTTGGATTTCTGCTATCTCGACATTTTCAGCCCAGCAGAAATCGCCTGTCACCTGCCCAGGTAGCCATAGCTTGATGACATAGCGGCAATTGGCCGGCCAAGGAAGTTGTTGAAGGAATAGGTTCAGGCTGGAAGCGGTCATCATATAAAGCGCGGCTGAGCCCCGACTCAGCATATCCTGACGATGGCTGCGCTCTTCCGGGGATAGATGCCCGTGTATCGGTAATACCTTTCCTGGGTAAAAACAATAGTCCATAGCTGACTGGTGCTTGATCAGACTGCGGTGGGTCGGATACACCACCACTACCGGGCGCCGATTGGCCAACTCCTCCACCGCTCTGGCTAAACCTTTCCACAAACTCGTCCCGGTCACGTTGACCTCGGACCGGTCATCGGGATGAAAGGAGGACTTGATATCCCTTACCTTGAGTTGGATCGTTTTCTTTCCTTTATAATTATTCTCGTCCAACCCAAACAACAAATCCTGAGAACAATAAGGGAAATGATCTTCCAGGCTTTCCACTCCGTTGAACGCTATCCCGGAAATCTTATTGGCCCCCACTTTTAGCCGCAGATGGTTGCCGGTGGCCCCAACCCGGGTGGTTCCCTGAATAATCTGCCCGCGCAGCACAAAAGCAGGGACCGGATTTCCTTGCCCGAACGGCTCCAGTTTCTTCAACTCTGCCAAGAATGATGGATTGATGTCCTCTTCTTCGATTTCCAGGTCGGCGAAATAACGCCTGTGCGCTTCCCACTTGTAACCAATCCGAGTCGCGTAATCCTTGAGGCCTTTTTCCACGAGCTCCACTTTATCCCTGTCAATGCTCAAACCAGCCGCCATCTTGTGCCCACCGAACCCCAGCAAGCTGTCTCTCACACTATCCAAGGCGGCGTACAGATCGAATTCTTCCGGGCTGCGCGCTGAGGCCTTGCCGATATTGCCGTTCCAGGATATCACGATGGCCGGGCGATTGTACCGGGCCGTCAAACGTGAGGCAACGATGCCTAACACTCCCACGTTCCAACCTTCGCCGCCGACTAACAGGATGGATTCATGTTCCAGATCCCTATTAGCATTGAGGGCGGCGACAGCTGCTTCGACCAGACTTTCTTCAACCTGCCGCCGCTCTTCATTCATTCGGTTCAGCAGGCGGGCTTGCTCTTGAGCCTGCTGGCCATCACTACCCAGCAGCAACTCTATACCCACGCGGGCCGACCCCATCCTCCCAGCCGCGTTCAAGCGGGG
>JAKJCH010000057.1:4854-9470 GCA_022706565.1 Bacillota bacterium
CAGTACATAACCAAGCTGCCAGGCCTGAATCGGCTGGCCGGCCAATCCGGTCTCCTCGATCAGTTTGCTCAGACCTATACGCAGGCTGGTGGGCATGGCCTGGAGGCCATATTTAACTATGATCCGGTTTTCATTATGAAGCGGGACCATATCGGCTACCGTGGCCAGGGCTGCCAGAACCAGCCATTCCTGTACCTGATCATCCATATTTCTACTGGCCGATAAAGCCGAGGCCAGCTTTAATGCTACCCCAGCTCCGGCCAGGTCCTGAACCTCAGGCGGACATCCGATCCGGGGATTAATTATGGCCAAGGCTTGGGGCAATTGCGCTGGTGGGGTGTGATGGTCGGTTATGATCACATCCATTCCCAGGCTGATGGCTGTATTTACCTCATCAACTGAGCTTATGCCACAGTCCACCGTAATCAACAGTTGGCACCCCTGTTGGGCCAGCAGCTTGACCGCTTCCTTGTTTAGTCCATATCCCTCGCTGAAACGGTCAGGTACGTAATAATCAGCCGCACACCCCTGCTGCCGCAGACATTCCATCAGGATGACAATGCTGCATATCCCATCGACATCATAGTCGCCGTATATCACAACCTTTTCCTGCCGCTGCACCGCACGCTCGATCCTGGTAACTGCCTCCTTCATGCCTTCCATCAGAAAAGGATCGGAAAGGCTGTCCAAACCGGCATTGAGAAAGTAGTCAGCCTGGGCGGGATCTCTAATGCCGCGCAAAACGAGCAGAATTGCGGTCAAACGAGAAACACCCAGCTTTTGCTGGATTGCATCGGCGGCCTCCCGGTCGTATTGGCTTACCTGCCATATGTTGGCCACATCTCCTGCCTCCCGCTGCTAGAGTCGACTTTGATGGTACACTGATACATATTGTATAATTTTATCATCAATAGGTTAATACCCTGTGATGCTAGTTGGTTAATGGGGGTGAGACGTGGGTGGACGAGCAATTGAAACTGCGTATCAATGAATTGGCTGCCAAGAAGAAAGCGGAAGGGCTTACCAGCGAGGAAGAGGCGGAACAAGCCCGGCTCTATCGAATGTACATCGATGAGATCAAGGAACAACTGAAATGCGCCTTGGATAAGGCCGGCATCAAACCCAAAGAATGATGTAATGGTATCTCGGCTGCGTTTTCTTAAAGGACCGTCCGCTTGCCGACCTACCGATAATATGTTATTTTTTACTTCAGGCAAGTCAGGTCTTTGACCAAATCGTCTGTTACCCGGACCCGCAGGGTTTGTTTATCTTTCATAAATTTAAACACGCCATTGTTAAAGTCGGTTCCGTATTCTTTGAAGAAGATACCTTCATATTCAACGTTTTTGGAATGGTTGAAAACCACGCGATAGTATTCACCTTCTGGAAGCAGGTAGGCCCGCACCCCTTTATCAAAATGTCCCTCTTCATTTTTAAGATGGCGGGAAACTGAAATAATATGAAGATCCACAAAAGGGATTTCTTTTAACAAGGCATTGATAATAGAGCCCTTGGTGATCTGCTCCCAACGGCTTTTGGCGGTTTGCCCCAGGACGATCTGGGTGACCCCCTTTTCCCGGGCAACCTCAGCGATTACTTTGGAGACCGGAAGATTTTCGTTATTTCTAAAGATAAATGTGGCCAGATGATGCTGTTCCGCCAGTTGTTTCCATCGTGCAATGTATTCTGATTTTTCCGCATCCATCTCGTCAAGAGGCTTTGAATCAATGGTGAGAATATAAAGCGGACAGTCAAGCATAACCGCGAGATTGCAGCCGCGTTGGATCAGTCGTTCCCCATTGGGACCATAGTACACACAGACAAGTATGATTTCATCCATTTGGGTTTTCGGTTTTTTCATTCCCAATGCTCACCTCATTGATCAAATCCTCAGCGGCCATTTCATGGCAAATCCCGCATAGACTGCTGCGGCTCGCCTGCACATAGGGCCTTGGTGCCTGATCCTGGTTGCAGGGAATCGAATTGGCCCGCCTGTTTATAGCCTATGGTACCACAATCGCCTGTTTAAGTTAAGCTACCCAAAGATTGGAGGGAGTCAAACTGGCCTGGCTGCATATCATGGTTTTCGCTCCATTTGTGGCGGCCCTGCTTGTACCATCTTTGTATAAGCAGTTGAACCGCATTCATACCGGATGGTTTGTGCTGGGTGTGCCAGTATTGATATTCTTATATTTTCTTACTTATACCTCTGCCATTTCCCAGGGAAATGCTTTTATTTCCACTGTGGCCTGGCTTCCCTCCCTGGGTATTGATTTGGTGTTTTACGTTGACGGCCTGGCTTTGACCTTCAGCCTAATAGTTACCGGAATGGGAGCTCTGGTCACCCTCTATTCTATTTTTTACTTGTCCCAAGAACGGGAAGCCTTAAACAGCTTTTATGTGTATTTGCTTTTATTCATGGGGGCCATGCTGGGGTTGGTGTTCTCCGACAATATTTTCGTCTTGTATGTATTTTGGGAATTGACCAGCATCGCTTCCTTTTTATTGATCGCCTATTGGTTTGAACGGGAAAAGTCCCGTTACGGTGCTCTAAAATCATTGCTTATTACCATACTGGGCGGACTGGCGATGCTGGCCGGTTTGATAATGATGGCAATGATGACCGGCACCTATAGTATCCGGGAGATGCTGGCCAGTATTGACTCGGTCACGAATCATTATCTGTTTATACCAGCCATGGTTTTAGTTCTGATCGGGGCGTTCACCAAATCAGCTCAGTTCCCCTTCAGTATTTGGCTTCCGGATGCTATGGAGGCCCCTACTCCCATCAGTGCCTACCTGCACTCCGCCACCATGGTTAAAGCCGGCATTTACCTGGTCGCGCGCCTGACTCCGGTTTTCGGCGGTACCGCTGAATGGTTCTGGATCATATCCGCGACCGGGCTGGTCACCTTGTTGTACGGCTCTTTCAATGCGGTCCGGCAAGTTGATTTGAAAGCCTTGTTGGCTTATTCAACGGTTAGCCAGTTGGGATTGATCATGAGTCTGCTGGGGATGGGCTCCGCCGCAATCTATTACGGCACCGGGAATGAAGCCGCAGTATATGCTTTAGCCTGCTTCGCGGCCATTTTTCATATGGTCAATCATGCTGCCTTCAAGGGTTGTCTGTTTATGGTGGTTGGTATTATCGACCATGAAACAGGTACCCGCGATATTCGCCGTTTGGGCGGGTTAATGCAGATAATGCCGATTACTTTTACCCTCATGTGCATCGGCAGCTTCGCTATGGCAGGACTCCCTCCCTTTAGCGGCTTTTTAAGTAAAGAGATGTTTTTTACAGGGGTATTAAACGCGATGCAAATGTTCAGCTTCAATATGGAATCAGTAGGAGTTTTATTTCCCCTGGTAGCTTGGCTGGCCAGTGTATTTACTTTCATATATTGCCTGATCCTGGTGCTGAAGATCTTTACCGGTCCCTTCAAACCGGAACAATTGAACCGGCCGATTCATGAACCACCGGTGGGGTTACTAATCGCCCCGGTTGTTCTGGCTGGGTTGGTGATAGGATTCTTTTTTTACCCAGATATACTTTCCCAATACTTGTTGCAGCCAGCCTGGGCGGCTATCTTACCAGCCATGGACCAAGCCGGTTTGTTAACGGTGGAAATTGCCGTCTGGCATGGATTCACCCGCGAGCTGGGAATGACTATCGCCATGGTTTTGCTGGGCATCGTTTTGTATATCTACTTACCCAAGTGGTACCGAATTTATAGCTTTTATCCTCCCGCTCTGACTCTAAACAATATTTACGATCAGGGACTTCAGGGACTGCAACGAGCCTCCCGCTGGCTGACCAATGCTTATATGACCGGCTCGGTACGCGATTATCTGCTCTATATCTTTTCTTTTATCATCATTATCGTGAGTGCATCCTTATGGCTGTTTAACGGCATATCCTTTGATTCCTCTCTTGATGCATCAGTGGCGTTTTACGAATTCGGGCTGGCCGCGGCCATGCTTGCAGCCGCTCTAACCGTACTCTTTTCGAATTCCAGACTGATATCTATACTGGCAACCTGCGCAGTGGGTTTTTTGGTTGCCCTCTTTTTCGTATTGTTCCGCGCCCCTGATCTGGCTCTTACCCAATTGGTGGTGGAAACTATAACAACCGTCCTATTTTTACTCTGCTTCTATCATTTGCCCCAATTGCGTAAAGAACTAAGCGGGGTGAGATTTAAACTGACCAATCTTTTGGTTTCTCTGGGAGCCGGGGCATTGGTCACGGTGTTGGCCTTATCGGCCCATAGCACCCGACTATTCAGTTCCATATCGAGTTATTACGAAGATTCTTTCGAGCTAGCCGGGGCCAAAAACATCGTCAATTCTATCCTGGTTGACTTCCGTGGATTTGATACCATGCTGGAGATCCTGGTCTTATTTATGGCCGGACTGGGCGTATTTGTATTGATAAAGCTGCGCTTGTCAGGAGAAGAAGAACATGAAGAAATCCAATGATGTTATTTTACGTACCGTGACCAAATTTGCATCCGCCATTATTTTCACCTTCGCCATCAATTTGTTTTTCTCTGGCCATCATAATCCTGGCGGTGGATTTATCGGGGGACTTGCTTTCGCTTCCGGCTTGACCCTTTTAT
>JAKJCH010000058.1 GCA_022706565.1 Bacillota bacterium
TCAGCATGCGGGTGAAATTATCTGGGTCAGGCAGTTTTACATGAAACTCACCCTTCAACAAGCCGGGAATACAGCCAAACTGGTTTTTTATGGCGCCAGTCATGCGGGTCAGGCCGTGGGTCTTTAACTTGGGCAGGCTGATAATCCCATCACTTCTTAGAACTCCTTTAGCGATGTTAAATCGCTTGTTCTGAATTCCTTCCGGAAATGATACTTCTTCCCCCCGGCTGAAATCAGCCCAGTCCAAGCCCAGTTCATCAGCCACCGCTTTCAACCCGGCCCGGCGCGCCGCCAGGGTGGTGGATCCAACGGCAGGAGAATCCCCAAATGACACGTTAACTCCAGCTTGCTGTAGGGCTTCAGCCATGGCTTTGAAGACGGCGGGGTGAGTCGTGACGCATTTCTCGGGAGGATCGGGCGCCAGGAGATTGGGTTTTAGAACTATCTTCTCCCCCGGGCGGACCAGATGTTCCAGACCGTCCAGCAGTTGCAGGCCCCTTTCCACGGCTTGCCGGACCTCCGGGTAATGGTATTCTTCGCAACCGACCAGGGCCACTCTGGACCGCTTGATTCCTGCCCCATTACTCATGTTAGTATCCTGCCTTTCTGACAACCGACCATAAAATCGTGCTTCAGTTGGTTTTTCATTCCCCACTGCCAGAACCGCTACCTCGCAACGAACTATCAATAGTGTCCGTCTCTGAAGATCTCTTTACCGCATATTCTCGCAATAAATATAGAACCACCAGCGCAACCAGTACCATAATTCCGCAGGCGGCAAATCCATACTGGGGCCCCCAGAACTCGCAGCTCCACCCCGCATAGAGATTACCCAACGGGGTAGTCCCCACGAAAACGAGGGTATAAAGACTCATCACTCGTCCTCGCAATTGGTCTGGAGTATACACCTGTACGGTGGTGTTGGCAGTCGAGGAGAACAGGTTAAAAAAGAAACCCATGGCCGCCAAATACAGTCCGGCTAGCCAAAAATTGGAGCTGAAGGTTACCAGTATCAATAGGATTCCTATGGCAATAGGAACTGTATACAGAACCCCATTTCGCGGACCGGTGCGGCTGAGGGAAGCGATGGTAAGTGCACCAAACAGTGATCCGACTCCAGCCAAGGAAAACAGAAATCCGAGACTGCGCTCTCCCCGGAGCAATACCTCCTGGTTGAAAACCGGCAGCAATACGTTATTATTCAGCGCAAATATACCAAGGATGGCGACAAGCACGATCGTTTCGAGAACGGTCCGTTGTTCCACAACGTATCGCAGTCCATGTTTTAGCTCAGTCCAGACTGATTCGCGAGCCACTCTTTCTATATGAAAGGGAAGGGGGACGACAAAAAGCAGGCTTATCAGAACGGCGGCAAAACTGAAGCTGTTGATGAGAAAGCAAATTCCCACCCCGTAATATGCCATCAAAATACCGGCGAGCGCCGGACCTATAACCCGGGCTGTGTTGAAAGCCACCGAATTGAGAGCGATAGCATTCATGAGATCGTCTTTGCCCACCAGTTGGACCACAAACGCTTGGCGAGCGGGCATGTCGAGGGTGTTTACCAACCCCATCAGTCCAGCCATGACCAAGATGTGCCAATAATAAATCTCTCCGCTATAGACCAATAAGGCCAACGCCAGTACAACCAGCCCGGAAGAAGCCTGGGTGAAGTAGATGATACGCTTGATAGGCCACCGGTCAACCACCACACCGGCAAAGAGAGACAGAAAAAGGGCCGGCGTGTATTGCATGGCTCCCACCAAACCTAACAAAAGGGCAGAATTGGTGAGGGAATAGGCCAACCATGGCTGGGCCACGCTCTGCATCCAGGTGCCGATCAGAGACACACACATGCCGATCCAGTAATAGCGAAAGTTACGATGTTTCAACGGGATGAACGGATTATTGAAGGCTGCCTGACCAACCGATGAAGCCTTCGACAAATCAAACCCTCCCGTGGTACAAAATTCCTGTCACTATTGTAGCATACGCCAACCATACCGACCGGGCTATCCCCTGTCTTCAGCTGTGCCCTAGTATTGGTCCAACAAATGGGCCAATGCGTACAGAGCCCGGTATTGCGCGGAATACACATCAGCTTCGGATTTGCCCAAGGTAGAAGCAGTTTCAGCTATCGAATACCCGTTGATTAATCTCAGATAAAGGGTTTCCCTCAAATCTGCCTCAAGGCCATCCATTTTTTCACCCTTTCCTCTCGGTTGGATATACAATATATCTTCAACCAGGTTATTGGGAACAAACACTTACACCAAAGATTTTCCCTAAACGCCGCTATTTTATAACCAAGCCGGCAAACAATAAGGCGGAGCCTGGCTAATTCCAATCTCCGCCCTAAAGTCAATTAATTTACCAAAGACGTGACCAACTGTGGTCATTTAATCTCATTTCAAACCGGTATAGATCCGCACCGCATCCCTCAGGAAAGCCGCTGTCCCTGGCTGTTCAACATCATAATAGGCGGTGAAACGTTCATCGTCGACGTACATTTGGACCAGACCCATGTGGGCTTCCGGGCTGTACCTATCCCAGAAAAATCCCAGCCATTGGCGGTGCAGCTCAGCAGCCTGCTGGGCCACTTTTCCACCCGGGTCCTTGGTCTGGAAAGCCTCGGCGAGAGTGATCCGTAACTTCTCACTCAAATTACTGACCTCTTCATATTTTTCCGGACTCATTTCCAGAACCTTGCGATTTGACTCCTCCACCGCCTGGTTGCCGTATCTTGCGCGGATCTCATCCCCATATTTGTGCTCATTATCATCTACCAGCTGTTTCTTAAAAGCGGCGAACTTATCCTCATTTTTCATGATATAACCTCCTTCATATGCGGCCATGGTGGCTTCGACAGTGGCTATCAAATCATCCAAGCGGCTACGTTCCTTGCATAAAGCCTGACGATGCTTTTGCAGGGCGGCAATTTTGTCAAAACCGGGATCGGTCACGATTTCCCTGATCTGTTCCAGACCAAACCCCAGCTCCCGGTAAAACAGGATCTGCTGGAGCATATCCACTTCCGGCTGACCGTAGATGCGATATCCGGATGAGCTGATACGGGCCGGCTTCAGCAAACCTATCTCATCATAATAGCGCAGAGTACGAGGGCTGACTCCGGTCATACGAGCCAGCTTCTGAACCGTGTATTGCACAAACACCCCCCTCTCGTCCCAACTATAAAGGTTGACGCTACGTTAATGTCAAGCAGTATTATCTGCAATATTCCAGTCCGATTTCATTTATACTATATTAAGTCACTTTGTTGGAGAGGAGCCACCGGTTTGTCTTTCCTGCTGTGCTTTATAGAGGGACTGCTGGCCTTTGTCTCACCCTGCATTCTGCCGCTGTTGCCCGTATATGTCTTCTACCTGGCCGGAGTCAGCGAGCAGTCAGATATCAGCCATCCTCGCTTGATCAAGAATTCCATCGCGTTTGTGGTCGGATTCACCCTTGTGTTTGTGGCGCTGGGAGCCACAGCCAGTCTATTAGGGCAATTCCTGCAGGAAAACATAAGTGTGTTCCGTAAAATAGGCGGCCTTATCATGATTATTTTGGGGTTGAATTTTGCAGGGGTGATACGGTTACATTTCTTGGATTTTGACAGACACCTGGGATACCGTACTCGAAATCTCCATTTCTTCACCTCCGTGGTATTCGGAACGGTCTTCGCGTTTGGCTGGACACCATGCGTGGGTGCCTTCCTTGGTTCGGCCCTGATTCTGGCTGGCAATACCGAATCCCTCTGGCAAGGCATTACCATGTTATTGCTGTTCTCCGCCGGGTTGGGCTTGCCTTTTATACTGTTTGCCACGCTGTTCGATCGGGCGGGCCCCCTGCTGAAAACCATGCAGAACTATCACCGGGCTATTAGCATTGTATCGGGTCTGGTTCTTATTCTGGCTGGTATCTTGATGTACACCGATAAACTGGGTTATCTTATGATTGGACAAATCCCAATCTAGAAAAGAGGGCTTATCATGCGCATCCCAACCACCCTTCTTGGACTTACAATTCTGGTGATGGTCTTATTATCAGGTTGCAGCCCCTACTCTGACACCCGAACCAGTAATCTGCCCAGCACTGTACCCGGTAATCAGACTGGCAGCCCAAGCGGCAATGGTCAGGCCGCTCCGGATATCGTCCTTGAGAACCTGGACGGGAAGACGGTCAGGCTTTCTGATTACCGTGGTAAAGTGGTGATACTTAATTTCTGGGCCAGCTGGTGCCCGCCCTGCAAAGCGGAAATGCCAGAGTTGGAACAGGCCTCCCGGGAGTATACCCAAGGTTCAGACGTGGTACTGCTGACGGTTAATTTGACTGATGGCGCCCGTGAGACCACTGACAAAGCCCGTCAATATATTGAGGAGAACCGCTATTCGATGCCGGTTCTACTGGATACCTCCGGCAAAGCAGCCGATGATTACAATATCAACAGTATTCCCACCACTATCATTATCGATAAGCAGGGCAACATCTGGACCCGCCTTTCCGGGCCCACAACCAAAGCGGCCCTGCAGGGTTACATAGATCAGGTGATGTAATAAATGCAAGCCAGGAGGCAGTATAGGACAGAGCGGCCAGAGATTCACTTCTGCACTCCGGCAGATCGATTGCAGGTGCGAAGCTCAAGGCATGAGTGAGGGCCGCGATAGAGGCGTACCCGTTAGTACGTCGACTGAGCGGACTGAACGAAATAACGAAGAGATTCACTTCTGCAATCGATCTGGGTGGCTTTTGAATTTCTTGCGGTACATATACCTCACCGCCAGGATGGGGTGCCGCTTCAACATACGGGGGCCGGAATACTTCATTATCTTCCTGATATCCTCGCGTTTGGCGGGGCGATAGCAATGCACCGGGCACTGTGAGCAAACCGGTTTGTTATCGCTGAAAACGCATTTTTCGGTACGCTTCCGGGCATAGTCCAGTAACTCCAGGCATTCCGAACAAAGGCCAGCCTTTTCCGGCTTATGAATATCCCGGCAATGAATAAGCATCATCTTCTCCAAAGTTGTCAATTCCATTTTCTTGGAATATGCCAATTGTTACTCACCCTTGTCCAGTTTTGCTTTCCCCGCATTCTCCACCAGCGCGCTCAATAACTTGCGAATCACTTCCCGGGTTGGTTCATCGCTTAGCCTGCCCTCCTGGTCAAATTTGGTGGCCGCGTTGGCTATAAACACCTCCGGTCGGTTCAGCAACTGCAGGTTTAGGCGCACGCAAACCTGACGGAGATGATACTGAGCCCGGATTCCCCCAAACATTCCGGTCGACGCGCTCATAATTGCCGCTGGCTTCCCCTGCAGCGGAGAATCCGCACCGCGCGAAGCCCAATCGAGAGCGTTCTTAAGGACCGGAGGAATGGAGTAATTGTACTCGGGGGTGACCAAGAGCAAAGCATCGGCTGACGCTATTGAGCTCCTGAACTCCGTCACTGCAGGCGGCACACCCTGCGCTTCCAGATCCTCGTTGAAGAAAGGGATGGGTGCTAAATCAAAGATCTCCAGCCTAGCCCCATCAGGCATCAACTCCTGCGCCGCCCGCAGCGCAGCCTTGTTGAACGAATTCCGACGCAGGCTGCCGGCAAAGCCTAAAATTTTGATTTCCTTACTCATCATATCTCCCCTTTTATTATTATCCTGGCCATGGAAAACTAATCCGATATCTCTTGTTCCATATACTTACCATACCCTCTGAAGGAAAACAAGCTTGGGTCCCCACTGCTCGCGGCAAGGTTAACCATTTGCTTGGGCAATTGAGCTGGATATGATATCATGCTGATAACCTCGGGTAAGGTAGCGATTGGACAAAGGAGACTGATTGCGGCAGGAACACCTGAAGGTTTCTGGATCAAAGGAATGGTTAGAGCATTTATAAAAACTTAAAGAAGTGGGGTTTTATTATTGGAGGAACAATTGCGTTTGATCGAATCCGGGATGCAGCTGAACGAAAGTCAATGGCTCCCCATACGCGACTACTTGTTGAGATCCGGGGAAATAAAGGCTTGGTTCCTTTATTATCAGGGAGCCAACCAATGGACCAAACGGTTCTATGATAAACAATGGTTCTTCCTGCTGGAGAAAGAACTCCTGTCGGTGGGGCTTTACGCCGATGGCAATATCGAATTAACCAGTTACAAACCTGATGAGTTTGCCCGGATAGTACGAAGTTTTGGATATGCGGACAAGGAGCGCACTAAGATGGTCCTCGCCCAAGTGTCGATACTGCTGAAGCACAGCAGTCTTAAAAACCGTCCTGAATCATTGGATTTTAAGCGTCCTTCAGAATTGGATCAAGGAGATCCGGAAGGTTATGAGCGTTTGATGAACCTGCTCTAGAGCCATCCCTTTCAAAAGTCTGAGAGGGGCATTACGCCCCTCCATCAACTTTTCCATTGTTAAAATATGAAATGCTATTATCCGCAGGTAGTGCAACCGCCGCATCCCGCGTTTGAGTCCGGCTTGCCAGGCATAATCGAATAGTAGGTGAAACCATTGCGCTTGACTGAATTGATGGCAAAACCCTGATACATGTCATACAGCGATTTTTGCACTACGAATTTTATCCCACCGTGCTCCTCGACCAAATCACGTTCAGCTGGTTCATCCAGAACCAGATTAAAAGACATGCCCCCTCAACCTGCGCTGCCGCGTATTCTGAGGTTGGTTTTGTCGGTTTCCATAGCTTTCAGACTCTCTTTGATATCTTCGATTGTATCCGCTGTAATCTTCACCAGTTCCATTTTAATCCCACCTTTTTTAATACTCGTGTTGTCTGTTGAATATTCCCTTCCTACCCCCTAGGGGTATTGTACCATCTCATTGTTCACCCTTCAAGTGTATTTTTATCAATCGTGTCTCCAAATTAGTATCCCAAAATTTCGGGTAATTATTAGACCTGGTGCCCACCGCTATTCATCGCGTTGATGCAGAAAAAAATCCACCTCGCTGCCGCTTTTCTCCTTACCTAATCTTTCCTTTGACGCTATTAAAATGTTACCGCTAGAATCTAATGTAAGCCCAGTACTGAAAATACAACAGTGGTGTGGAAATACTTTTGCGGGAAGTAATACTCGCACTGGGTAACTAACGAGGTACTGGTAACGGTAAGGAGGCGATAAATGGACGATGCCCGCCAATACCAACATAATATTGCGTCGCCATGATCGTTTGGAGACGCGGAATAGTGGACTATTAATGTGCTTTATCAATTCTTGGCCATCATGAGAAGGACAAGTTTTGATAAAGCAGATCGGAACTGTCGTCCGTTGGTGATAGACTGCCGATCTGTGGTTTTGTCAAACAAGCCGCCGGTTTTTGCGTCCCGGCGGCTTGTTTATACTGGGTGCATTTGTTGAACTCCTATTCTCCAAGAACATCATTAAGGGAGTTCCTACCGATGCAATGGAGGAATGTATGAATAAAAAACTTATTTCATGCCTGGCTGGATTAGTCCTGATCATGGCCAGCGTATACATAACTGCATCTTATCAACTTCGTACGGACAAGCCTGCCGAAGTTGCTGTGGCATCAATAGCCGCTGCCCCGCCGGCGACCGATGAGAGTATCCCCGAGCATCTCTCTTTCGATACTGCCGAAACGTCCGAGGATGAAGCCCGGGTCATGGTCAGCCCAATCGCTGAGGCTGTGCAGAAGGATGCTGAGGAACCGGTGGTGAAGAAAGCAGCTCCAGCCCCGAGCAACGCCAGCATTCAAGAACAACCTAATACTGCTCCGGCTGCCCAGCCTGCCGCCACAGTATCCCGAGCCGTACCAGCCAACAACGCCAAATACCCATTGGTTAGCAAGGTCAATGGATCATATGGCCAGTTTCATTATCGAAACACCGCAGGTGGCCGAATTGAAATCGATCCACAGTGGATCCAAGCCAATATCGTCACCATAACCTTACCCGGCCTGAATCGATCAGTTCAGGTTCACCGGAATGCAGCTGATAATTTTATCAAAGCCTTTACGCTCATTAAGAATGGCACTGCCGTAGTGAACGGGCGTACAGTTCCCCTGCTGAGCCTGGTTAAAACCATGGATGGAACTTGGGTTCCCCGCCATGTCAACTGGAATCCCTCCCGAGGACTCAGCAATCATTCCTGGGGAACAGCTATCGACATTAATGCCGCCAATCATTTCCGTTATGTGAATCCCAGTACGGAACGAAATGATCCCAACCTGATCTTGTGGGAGAAAGCCTTTAAACCGGCGGGGTTCAGCTGGGGCAACAGTTATGCGGATGCCATGCATTACGAGCTTCTCGATTAAGATCGACTGCTCCAGTACATACTAAATAAAAAACTGGAGGAGTATATAATGCGCATTAGCGATCCCAACAAACTGGCCGGCAGAATCATGGAAATCAAACACGGCAAGGATTTGACTGAAGTCATTATTGATATAGGCGATCAGCCAGTAACCGCCACCATAACCGCCGGGGCAGCCCATGATATGAATCTGCACCAGGGTGACAAGGTGTTCGCTATGTTCAACTCTACGTCGGTGACCCTGATCAGAGACGGTCAGAAGAATGACGATTAGATAGCTTAAACGTTGCTCCCATCTGCGTAACCAGGCCAAGCTTGACGGCTGCACCGGAAAAACCAATAGCCAAACAAACTAAGATCGGGGTCGTTTTGACCCCGATTCTTTTTGACCGACAGCTCAGCGTGAACTGCATATCGCTCATAAGACTTTAGCCAAACCACTATAAATAAGGCCGTGAGCCGTATCGATGGTGACCAAATCCCCCTCCTTCAAGATCCGGGTGGCGTCTTGGGCCCCTACAATTACCGGCAATCCGGTATTCAGTCCAATGATAGCGGCATCCGAAGTCAATCCCCCTTCTTCTGCGACTATAGCCGTAACTTTGTTTAGATACGGGACCATGGCGGGATATACAGCTCGGCATACCAGGATATCACCAGATTCAATCCGGGCCAGATCCGTTTCATCCAGCACTATCTTGCTCCGTCCGCTTGCCGGTTTCGAACCTACGCCCATACCGCGCAACAGTATGTCGCTGACCACATGCACCTTGATCAGATTGGTGCTGCCGGTAAGGCCGGCGGGACTTCCAGCGGTCAGCACGACCATATCCCCTTGCCGAATATACTGCTTTTCCAGGCACCGATCCAGAGCGGCTTCAAGGATATCATCAGTTCCGTAAGCAGGCCTGGTCAATACTGGGTAAACCCCCCACACCATCACCAGTTTACGCATCACCGCCGGATTGGCGGTAACCGCAAAAATATCTGCCCGGGGCCGATATTTGGATACCATTCGTGCCGTCGCTCCGGTAGTGGTAGAGGTGACGATTGTATTTATTCCCAGACTGGCGACAGTGGTGCAGGTGGCAAAACTGATTGCATCGGTTACTGAAGAAGTCCCCTGCAGTCGCTTCGAAC